>NZ_CEZBFX010000083.1:0-21707 GCF_982964205.1 Roseofilum sp.
GTTTGCCCACTCTCAACTTCTGTGATCTTCGCTGTGTTGTCACGGCTGTAGGTGGTGAGGTAGCGTCCATCGGGAGAAAAGGCTGCTCCCCTGACCCAATCCTCGTGAGTAATAGTGTGCAGGGTTTGACCACTCTCAAATTCTGTGATCTTCGCTGTGTTGTCATTGCTGTAGGTGGTGAGGTAGCGTCCATCGGGAGAAAAGGCTGCTCCCCTGACCCAATCCTCGTGAGTAATAGTGTGGAGGGTTTGACCACTCTCAACTTCTGTGATCTTCACTGTGTTGTCAGTGCTGCGAGTGGCCAGGTAGCGTCCGTCGGGAGACAAGGCTACTCCCCTAGCGGCAACTCCCCTGACCCCAGCCAGGTAAGTAATCTTATTCTGCTCCCTGATGGTGTGGCTAATCTGTTGCAATGCCGAAATGGGAGTATAGGCGGCATACTCAGTGATGGGCTGATTTACCACTTGAGGATACAACTCTTGAGCCGTTTGTAGTGCAGAAACTAGAGATTCTAACTGCTGACCATTTTCAAATTGCTGCATAGCTCTAACACCTAACCGTTCCCATCGAATGGTGTCTAGGGCCAATTTGCGCTCTACCCTAGCTTGACGAACCAACCCAACTGTCCCAGCAATAATCAGAACCGAAGCCACAGAAGTCAACCCCAATAGCAAAGCACTCCGCCGTACTTTCTTCTCAATCTCAGCTAAACTGCGTTCGGCTCTCTCCCGCTTCCCTTGCTCCCGCTCCAGTTTCTCCTGCAACTGTTGCAGTTCCGGTGCTTGCTCTCGCACATAGCGCACCAAATAATCATGCACCAACTGATAGCCCGCTTCCCCTCGCTCCTCTATCAACAGCACCAACCCAGAACCCACCAAAATCTTCAGCACCAGGGATAAGTCTGCCTCCTCTATCTTTTCTTGTAACTCCCGTTTAAGTTCCTCTTCCGTCTTCACCGGACGGCGCAAGTCTTCATCCGTCAACAAAAACAACACCCAATACGCCGATCGCTCATGTTCTGTGCCACAATCTTCAACAACCGTCTGAATATAACGCCGCACCAGCTCCGTTTTCGGCTCCAACACCCCCTCATACAGCCGCTCATACTCCTCCAACCGCGTAATATAACTGTCCTCCAACTGACTGCCCACAATCTGCAACTCAATCGGAATCACCTCTTCCCCTTCTCCCGCCAAATCCTCCACCAGTCGCTCCAAGAGTTCCTCTTCTGGATGAAAACTCGTCTTCTCCGTCAACCGCCGAATAATCTCCACCGCCTCATCCGGCCGAAAATAAGACAACGGATAGCAATTCTCTCGACTGAGCAAATCCCCCACCCGTGGCAGTTCCCGCTCCTCAAACAAATAATGAATAAAATCCTGGCGAATCGAAATCACAATTTGCAGCCCTGGACACCGCTCCAACCCCTCCGCCAGCAACCCAAACAGGGGCCTGCGCTCCCCCCTTGTGCCAAACTCAAAGAAAAACTCCTCAAACTGATCAAAAATCAACACAATCCGCTCATAACCCCCCTCAGCCGCTCGCCAAACCCGCAACAAATCCCCCTCAGTCCATGACGTGCCCTGAGCGAAGTCGAAGGGCTGTTCCCTGAGCGGAGTCGAAGGGAACAACCCTAACCCAAACCGCTCCAACTGCTCCCCAATCTGCCCTTGCCAATCCCCATACCGCCGCAACACAATCGGAATAATCCGGTCTCGATGCACCTTCTCTTCCAGCGCCGGAACCAACCCCGCTTGAATCAACGAACTCTTCCCCACCCCCGAATACCCATAAATCGCCGTCACCGCATGACTCGTATCCAACACCCGCTCCACCAATTGCTTAACCGCCTCCTCTCTCCCCGCCGCCCGAATTTCCGTCGCCACTCCCCGTTGCTGGGGTCTGCATGTCAATCGACTCGCCCCCACAAACCCGCGAAAATTATACTCAAACTCCGCCGTCCGTAACTCCCGCTTCACCTCATAGGCTTCCAGATACTCTTTTTGCTCAAACAACAACACGCTCAACAACTCCAACGCTTCCACATGCAGCCTCGGCGCACGCTCTCCCCCCGACTCCCGCACCCTCTGCAACTGCTCAATGGCAGCATCCCTCTCTCCCCGACGGCAATAAACTTTCGCCAAAATCAACCGCGACAGCACCACATAATATTGATTCGAGTCTTCATTTGCCGCTTCCTGCAATACCTTCTCGCTCCACTGCTCTGCTTCCTCCCACCGCTCCTGCTCAAACGCCACCTCTGCTAACACCGAATAATCCCGCAACCGATAACGCTTCGGCCATTTCTCCTCATCTTCATGGAACGGAATCACCTGACGCGCCAACTGTGCGAACAAGTCCCAATGCTCCAAATACCGCAAAATTCCCAACCAGCGATGAAACGTCCTCGCCATATTCTCCAGCGTTCCCGCTTCTTCCCACAGCGCCAACGTGCGCTGCACATACCCATACGCCACCTGCCACTCTGAACCCTTGCGCCGTTGTTCCTCTCTCAGTTCCTTAAATAACTTCGGCGGCACAAACTGCACATTCTCCCTCGTCAGAAACGCCTTCCGAAAGTAGACATACGCCAAATGACTGTACACATAGCCTTGTTGCTCTAGATTTCCCTGCTCTTGCCACATCTCCAGCGCCGCTTGATAATGCCCAATAGCTTCCTCAATCTGGCGATTATCTCCATAAGGCACAGCAGCCAACCCCAACAACATTTCCAGATGCGCTCTCCCTTCAGCGCTCAGGGTTGCTCCCTCCTCTTCAATATCCCGTTGCACCGCCTCCAGTGCCATTGCCAGTTCTTTTGCGTCTTGCGGAGAAATCACCCCATCTTGAAAACATTCCACCCGCTCCCCTAACCACCCATTCAATTCTGCTGAAGGCAGCCGAAACTGATAGTGACTTGCCCAACTGGCCAAATCAGGAGCCGATTTCAGCAACGTTTTCAAGACTCCCTGATTCACCCAAAACACCATCGGCACAGGAAACTCCCCCTTCAGAGACTCCCGCACCTGATTCACCGAAGCCAAGAGTTTCTCCAATTGCTCGACTTGCTCCAAACCGGTTACCATGATTGCCTCATCGTTTCCTGCCGATGTTTCCCGGTGCAGCGCATTCAACAAAGAAGTCTCCCCATCCTGCAATCTCACCACCTTGATGTGTAAGGCTGACATCTTCACCAACTCATCCATCAACACCTGCTGCAAATCGCCATAATTACAGCAAGCAATCATCAGCGCAAACTCACCGCTAGAGGCTTCTAGCGTCCAGTTGAGGTCATCTAGACTATCCAGATTTTCGGGACTTATCATCATAATGAATAATTAAATAATAAATGTCGAAAGTGAGAGCCAGAAACCCGGTTTCTTGGAGAAACCGGGTTTCTCGGCCACCTATAATTGCTCTGCGCCTTGCAAAATGGGGTTGATGTCAAACCAAGAAACTCCATCTTCTTGATACTCGAATACTAAACGAGAATGGATTAACTTATCGTGATTTTCATCGCCGCTCACCTGCTGAGTCTGTTGTACTTGTCGCAAGAGTTCCCATTCAGCATCATCAATCTGCAACATCATATTACTGCGTCGCTGACGAATGACAAATTCTAAACTTTCACGGGTGAGTTTCCCCTTTTTCCGGTCTTTGGAAATCCACTCGGTTAACAGTTGCAGTAATTCCCGAACATGACCACCACTGGTACGACAAACATAATTGAGAGTCGAGCTATCTTCAAAGATTTCTGTAACTTTATTCAGTCGTTCTTCTTCACTCAAATCCGGAAAAGCTCTGGCTAAAACCATTTGCCTCATTTTCTCCATGCCTTGAGGACAATCTTGGCGATTTTTATCTTTAAGTCGTACCATAGGCAAGAGTTTCGGCGAGTCGGGATAGCGAGCCATTAAACGGCCATATTCATCACAAAATCGCAAGGCTAAGGGCATGGTATAGACCATGTGGCATTGGAATTTTTGCAGAAATTCGGCTTGATCGATAAACAGGTATTCTTGTTGGGGACGATCCCAAGATTTCCGGGTGGCATCAATCCGGTCTAAGTTATCGACAATAATCACTAATCCTTGCTTGTTTTGTTGTTTTAAGAGTTCAATGGCAGGCTGAATGAGTTCTTTGTTAATCGCTTGGATTAATTCATTTTTTTGCGGCCCTAAAAATTGATTCAGCTTCTGTCTCAGTTGAGTGTCCCCTTTGGCTTTGGCGGTGATTTTGCCAATGCCTACGCCTAATGAAAAGCCTTCTGAATTGGCCTTAACGCCGACTTGAGGCAGGGTTTCACTTTTGGGAATACCAACTTCTACTTCTGTGAGATTAAATTCAGTTTGCAATAGGTCTGTGGTTCGGGTTAACAACCCCCGTAGTCCTTGCGCTGGGGGAAGTTGTAGTTCTTCGAGTCCCTGGGAAATTCGACGGGCGATCGCCAATAATACATCGCCAATATCCACATCTGCTAATTCTAAGTCTTCACTCGACGCAAAATAAATGGTATAAAATCCCGCCTCTTCCAGTTCCGCTCTCAGCTTCAACAATTCCGTCGATTTACCGCAGCCAATATGTCCAGTAAACAAATTACAGGTAGGTTCATCGGGATAGACCTCCGTGATATGCTCGAATAACTCGGTAATGACCGTATCGCCCCTAACCTGAGTAAAATCAATATAGAGCTTTCTTTCTTCCGGTTTGCTCACATCAATCGTATCGCTAGGGCGAGATGCTTTGAGAAACCGAATAAAATCAAAAGGCACGGATGGACGGGTCATGGTCTAATAGAGTGAGTGGTATCGATCGGAACAAGTGTTTTACAAGTATTTTAATGGCTACGGTATCCGAAATGGGCGATCGCCATCCCCCAATCCCTCGATCTCCCGATCTCTTCCATCAGAAAATCAGATTAAATTTCTTATGCTAATTTGTTAAGAAAACCTTAAAATAAAATTAGGTATCCAAATGTAGGCTATTCAAGGAAAGGGTCAAACCCAGTCGATTCTCTTGTCTCTTGTCTCTTGCCTATTCCCCATTCCCTATTCCTTTTTTTAATCTGAGCTACCCTAAATTCAGACAAACCAAACTAACAACGTGATACCGCATACTACCCCCATCGAACCTATGGAGCTTGATGTTTTGAATCCCAATCATGCTGATAAACCCCAGGAAGCTTGTGGTGTGTTTGGCGTATATGCCCCCTCAGAAGAGGTGTCCAAACTCACCTATTTTGGTCTTTATGCCCTCCAACATCGGGGACAAGAATCCGCAGGCATTGCTACCTTTAGCAATAGACAAGTGAATCACCATAAAGATATGGGCTTAGTCTCCCAAGTCTTTAATGAATCAATCCTCAATCGTTTAGTGGGGGAAAGTGCGGTAGGTCATGTCCGCTATTCCACAACTGGCTCCTCACGGGCGGCTAATGCCCAACCAGCGATCGTAGAGACCCGACTAGGGTCTCTCGCTCTAGCACATAATGGCAATATTGTCAATGTTGTGGAACTGCGGGAAAAACTTACCCAAAACGATCGTACGTTTGTGACCACAACAGACTCAGAAATGATTGCCTTGGCCATGGCCACAGAAGTAGATCGAGGTAAAGATTGGTTAGATGGGGCAATCTCGGCGTTTAACTATTGCCAAGGAGCCTATAGTTTAGTCATTGGCACACCGGACGGTATTATGGGAGTTCGCGACCCCCATGGCATCCGGCCCCTAGTGATTGGTACATTGGGACAAAATCCCTGTCAGTATGTGTTGGCTTCAGAAACTTGTGCCCTAGATATTATTGGTGCGGAATATTTGCGGGATGTCGAACCCGGTGAACTGGTTTGGATCACCGAAGAAGGGTTAGCCTCCTTCCATTGGACTCAAAAACCCCAACCCAAACTCTGTATTTTTGAGATGATTTACTTCTCTCGTCCCGATAGTGTAGTCGAGGAAGAGACCATCTATACCTATCGCAAACGGTTGGGTCATTATTTAGCCAAAGAGTCCTTTACGGATGCCGATTTAGTGATTGGTGTACCCGATTCAGGAATTCCAGCGGCGATCGGATTTTCGGAAGTGTCCGGTATTCCCTTTGCCGAAGGGTTAATTAAAAACCGATATGTGGGTCGCACATTTATTCAACCCACCCAAGCAATGCGCGAATCTGGGATTCGCATGAAACTTAACCCCCTCAAAGATGTCCTCTCTGGAAAACGGATTATTTTAGTCGATGACTCTATTGTGCGGGGAACCACCAGCAAGAAACTGGTCAAAGCTATCCGCGATGCAGGAGCAACAGAAGTTCATATGCGAATTTCCTCCCCTCCTGTCACTCATCCCTGTTTCTACGGCATTGACACCGACAATCAAGATCAACTCATTGCCGCAACTAAATCTGTAGATGACATTTGCCAACAAATTGGTGTAGATTCTTTAGCTTACCTGAGTTGGGACGCTATGCATCACGCCACAGGAGATCATCAAAGTAACTTCTGTTCTGCTTGCTTCACTGGCAATTATCCCATCGCCATCCCTGAACCCCTGAAACGCTCCAAACTCATGCTCGAAACCAGTCCTTCCTAATGGCCTAGGGTGCGTTATTTGTGAAAATAACGCACTCTAATCTTACTGGGAAATTCACGGATATCATTCCCCAGAATTCATGATAGTGATTTCATAAAGTTTTACACTGTAACTCTTGCTAAACCTAAAAAATTGAATAAGATAGAAGGCACATCAAAGCGTTAATCGATTCATTAATCACCATGAAGGCTTTACCGAAATTCGTGAGTAAAAACCTAGCCAAAATTCCACTACGGACGGTTTTAGTGCTTCCCTTTGTGATTCAACTTTGTACCACTGTTGGGCTAGTAAGTTATCTTTCCTATCGCAATGGTCAGAAAGCCGTCAACAATCTTGCTACACAATTGCAAGGTGAAATTACGAATCGAATTGAACAGCATTTAGAACATTACCGAGAAACTCCAATTCTAATCAATAAAATTAATGAAGATGCAATAAAACTGGGGAAATTGAGCTTAGATGATGTAGAATCCATGGCTCGTTTTTTTTGGCAAGAACATCAATGGGTAAGCACAGCCAGTAATATTTGCATGGGAATAGACTTGGGAGGACGGTATGCTGGAGCCATTTTAGATAAAGATGGTTTAGTTAAAATAGATATCTTAGATCCAGCGATCGATCCTCATGTTAAACGCTATATTCTCAATCCTGATACTAATCAACTTGAACTAGAAGGTCTCAACAACCTAGGTTACGACCCTCGAGCTAGACCTTGGTACCAAGATGCCGTAGCCGCCGGACAATCAATTTGGAGTCAAATTTATATTACCAAACATGATGCAGAGTTGGTCATTGCCAATAGTTTTCCCATCTACGATCGGCAGAACCAATTGTTAGGAGTTTTATCGGTTAACACGGTCCTCAGACAAGTCAACGATTTCCTCCAGGAATTAGAAGTGGGTAAAACGGGAGAAACATTTATCATAGAAGCTGATGGTATGTTAGTGTCCAGCTCTACAACCGAAAAACCCTTTAAGTTAGTTGATGGAGAGCAAACCAGAATTTCGGTAACTGAAAGTCAGAATGCATTGGTTCAAGCAACTGCTGCATACTTGGAAGAATATCTGACAACAAATACTATTAATATGTCCCAACAACTGGAATTTCAGTTTGAGAATGAACGGCACTTTGTGAAGGTTAGTCGTCTTCAGGATGAGCAAGGTTTAGATTGGCTGATTGTAGTTACCAGTCCAGAAGCAGATTTTATAGAACAAATCAAGAAAAATAACCTCTATACATTGGGATTGAGTATTGCCGCTCTATTGGGTAGTATACTGACGGGTTTAATTACGGCTCGTTGGGTAACGGAACCCATTTTATCCCTCAAAGAGGCAGCCCAAGCTTTGTCCGAAGGGAAATTTAATGAACCCGTTAATATTGACCGGAAAGATGAATTGGGAGTTTTGGGACGAGCGTTCAATAATATGGCAGCTCAATTGAAAGAATCTTATGCCAATTTAGAAGCTTCTGAAAAGCGAGTGAAACAAATTTTAGAAGCGGTTCCAGTCGGTATTGCACTGTATGAAGTGAGCGGTCAGCCCTCTTATTTTAATCGCAGAGGAAAACAAATTCTGAATCAAGATCAGCGATTGAGTGCAGAGACGATAGAACTTTCTCGAGAATATAACGTTTATCTGGCAGGAACGGATCGTTCTTGTCCACAGGAGCAATTACCATCCATGTTAGCTCTGCAAGGAGAAACTGTTTATATCGAAGATCTAGAACTACATGAGAGAGGGCTAGTGATTCCCATGGAGGTTTGGGCTACCCCAATTTTTGATGAAGAAGGACAGATAATTTATGCAATTACAGCATTCCAGGATATTAGAGATCGAAAACAAGCAGAATTAGAAAGAAAGCGTTTTATTCAAGAGTTAGAGATTAAAAATCAAGAATTACATCGACTTGACGAAATTAAAAATGATTTCTTGGCTAATACGTCTCATGAGTTGCGAACTCCTCTCAATGGAATTATTGGAATTGCGGAATCCTTGATGGGGAATCCCAATAATGCTCTGTCTGAAATAACCCATAAAAATTTGTCCTTAATTGTCGCTAGCGGACGACGATTGGCGAACTTGATTAATGATATTTTGGATTTCTCGAAACTTAGGTACAAAGAGATACAACTGCAAATCAATCCAGTGAGCTTGAGTGTGATTGTTGAGGTCATACTGGCCATTAGTCAAACGCTAATTGTTAACAAAGATCTAAAGTTAATTAATGAAATTGCTTGGGATCTTCCTCAGGTGGATGCGGATGAAAATCGATTGCAACAAATTATGCATAATTTGATTGGTAATGCGATCAAATTTACAGATACAGGTGAAATTAAAGTCTCAGCAGAAATCGATCAAAATTCTATCGATCGCGCTCAGATCGTGGTAACGGTTAGTGATACGGGTATCGGTATTCCAGCCGATAAATTAGACCGAATTTTTGAATCTTTTGAACAAGCAGATAGCTCGACCGATAGACAATATAGTGGTACAGGCTTAGGACTAGCGATTACTAAGAAATTAGTAGAGTTACATGGAGGTGAGATTAGGGTTGAATCAGAAGTGGGGGTAGGCTCTCAATTTAAGTTTACTTTGCCGATTTCTGCACAGCAAGAGAGTTCCGAGCGATCTCAGATGCAAGAAGTCAGCTCTTTAGCTGTAGTCAATCCAAAGATATCCTTAGCAACCGATCGAGATCAACCCGACTTAGAACTTTCAGATCGGGGAAATAACTGGACGATTTTAGTGGTGGATGATGAACCTGTAAATTTGCAGGTTCTGGTGAATTATCTTAGCCCTTATAGTTATCGCGTGATTCAAGCAAATAATGGACAACAAGCTCTCGATCTGATCGACTCAGAGAATAAACCTGATTTGATGTTACTGGATGTGATGATGCCTCGGATGACCGGATATGAAGTTTGTGAAAAACTGAGGGAAACCTATGGTTTGGATGAGTTGCCTATTTTGCTGCTAACAGCTAAAAATCAAATCACGGATGTTGTTACTGGTTTGGAAGCCGGGGCAAATGATTATTTAACTAAGCCCATACATCAAAAAGAACTTTTGGCTAGGATTAGAACTCAAATTCAGTTATGCCAACTCCAAACCCTGCGCGTCTTGTCTGATGAATATAGGAAAAAAGCAGAAGAATTAGAGGATGCGTTGAAAGAATTGAGACAAACACAGGCTCAACTTATTCAAACTGAAAAGATGTCGAGTTTAGGAAAGTTGGTTGCTGGGATTGCTCATGAAATTAATAATCCAGCTAATTTTATTATGGGGAATCTCAATTGTACTCAAGAATATGTGGATGACTTGATGGATTTGATTGGTTTATATCAGGATAACTGTCGGAATTCTACTCCAGAAATATTACAGCGATCGGAGGAGATCGATCTGGATTTCATGAAAAAAGACTTCCCAGATGTGATTAAGTCCATGAAATATGGGATCGATCGAATTAGTAATATTGTCAAGTCTTTGAAGAATTTTTCTCACTTGGATCAGTCAAACCAAAAAGAGGTTGATATCCATGAAGGGCTGGATAGCACGTTGGTTATGGTTGAAAATAGATTGAATGGAATTCAGGTGATTAAAAAATATGCTAAATTGCCTTTTGTTGAGTGTTATCCCGGTTTGTTAAACCAAGTCTTCCTGAATTTACTCAATAATGCTATTGATGCGTTAGAAGGTTATGGTGAAGCGCCCCGAATTACTATTGCAACTCAAGGTTTAACTAATGGTAAAATCCAAATTCGGATTGCTGATAATGGGCTGGGGATTGCTCCGGAGAATATGAAGCGAATATTCGATCCATTTTTTACAACTAAAGAGGTCGGATCGGGGACGGGTTTGGGTTTATCCACCAGTTATTCCATTATTGTCGATCAGCATGGCGGTCAATTGTCTTGTGAATCAGAATTGGGGAAAGGAACTGAGTTTATGATTGAGATTCCGGAAAAATTGAGTGAATAAAGATGCTTGGGGGGAGTTGTATAATGTCAGATCGCATAACTTACGGACTTTGGAGCAGCCGTTATGGGTGAGTCGTTACCCACGAAGAAAGCAAAACCCCCTCAACTGGCGATCGCCTCAACGATCTGCTTAGTTTGGCTAATGACTATGGGCATCATTGCCACGATCTGGAACTTGGGCGAGATCGGTTTGGTGGATGAAACTGAACCCCTGTTTGCTGAAGCAGCCCGGCAAATGACGGTGACGGGGGATTGGATCACGCCCTATTTTAATGGCGAAACTCGGTTTGATAAGCCGCCTCTGATCTATTGGGCGATCGCCCTCTGTTATCAGGCGATTGGCGTGAACCCTTGGGCAGTGCGCCTACCTTCGGCTCTAGCTGCAATATTCCTGGGCTGGTTTGGATTTTACACCCTGCGGCGCTTTGGAGGCTCCCCAGGACAAACCCAACCCTTTGCGATCGCCGGTTGCATTGGTGGAACGGCGATCGTGATGAATGTGCAAACCATTGCCTGGGCAAGGATGGGAGTCTCGGACATGCTCCTGAGTGCCGGCATTGGTTCTGCCCTCTTGGCCTTCTTCTTTGCCTACGCAACTCCAGAACGGCAAGCTAAACAACGCTGGTATCAAGCCTTTTATGCCTTCTGTGCCCTCGCTGTCCTCACGAAAGGCCCCGTGGGTATAGTCCTGCCCGGCTTAATCATTGTCTGCTTTTTAGCCTACATGGGCAACCTGAAGCTGGTCTTAGGGGAAATGAACTTGAAAGGGGGCGTTCTTCTGTTTTTTGCCCTCACCCTCCCCTGGTATATCCTCGTCACTTGGGCGAATGGTTGGGACTACATCAACTCCTTTTTTGGCTATCACAACATCGAGCGCTTTACCAGCGTCGTTAATAACCACTCCGCGCCCTGGTATTTCTACATTCCCACTATTTTCGTCGGCTTTTTCCCCTGGTCGGTTTATCTTCCCATCGCCCTCTTCAAAACCCGATTTTGGCAGCGTCGCGCCTGGTTGCGGCAACCCCGCAGCCAGCATTTACGCATCTTTGCCTTTTTCTGGTTTATCTGCATTTTTGGCTTCTTCACCATTGCCGTCACCAAACTTCCCAGCTACGTCCTCCCCCTGATGCCAGCCTGCGGTATTCTCGTTGCTCTGGTTTGGAGCGAACCGGAAGCTGGCAACTCGAAACGCTTCAACCCTGGACTTTTCTGGAGCGGTGTTGCCAATATCATCCTCTGTTTAGCCCTGGCAACCTTTGCCCCTTTCGCTACTCCTGCCCTAGGTAACGACCCCGCCATGCCTAACTTGGGGACAACCTTACAGGAATTGGGTTTTCTCCTGCAATTTACAGGGCATTATACGATTCTGGCGATCGTCTTATTTATTGCACTACTGGGCAAATGGTGGCGCGGGTTATGGACCGTTAATGCGATCGCTTTTGCCGCCTTTATGATCTTTATCGTTACCCCCATGACCGAGATCGTGGATCAACAGCGACAACTCCCCCTGCGCGAACTCGCCCAAACTGTCACCCAAACCCAACAACCGAGCGAACCCCTGGTGATGATCGGTTTTTGGAAACCCAGCCTTACCTTCTATACCGAAAACACTTTCATCTACGGCCATCATTCTCAACAATCTCTTGTTACCCTCGGCAACTTGATCCAAGACCCAGAAACTCCTGAAACTTTGCTCATTTTAGGAGAACTAAAAAACTTCACTAGCATGGAATTTGAACCCCAACAGTATGAAGTTTTAGATCAACAAGGGGTCTATCAACTGGTGCGAATCAGTAAAGAGGAAGTGATTAATACACTCAACAAGAATATCCAAAAAGCCAGCATCTTAATGCATAAGAGTTGATTCCCGAAGTCGTTGAAAGTGCCTAACAGCAAGAGGTTCACTAAAATACTAAGTTGTTCCCAATCAAGGCTAAAACCATTGATATATAAGGATTCCAGCCTTTTTAAGATTTCCTTTAGGAATCAGCTCTTATGGTTCTTTGATTCGTTTAATGATTCGTCGATTAGCTACTTAAGATTTCCTTTAGGAATCAGCTCTCAAGCGTTGCTTGATCGCTTCTGGTTTTTCTTCCAATGTTCCTGTTTCCGTTGCTGATGCTTCAGTCATAGATCCTCTGGTCTGAGAACTCCAATATTGCCTATGATAAGGGACAACGATGTGGAAAGGTAGGCGATCGCCAATGGGTCAGCGCAAAACAACACACATAAGACGATGGATGGGTCGGGCACTTTTGAGTATCATCACAGTGGCTCTAGTTGCTCTTACTGCATCTTCTCAAACGACGCAACGCTCCAGTTATTCCCTCAGTCTTGAAGCACCATTTAATCAGGTTGGGTTCTATCCTACGGTGCAACCCATTGCTGCTCCCTACTATCGCAGCACAGGAGAATGGTTAGGACGGTTAATTTTACCCTCTACTGAAGAGTTGAACACCGTTATTCCCAATTCGTCTATTGCGGATTGGGCTTGGATAGAGCTGTATCATACACCACTAGAGGCGAAAGCTTGGCAAGGGAAAACCGTGCGCTTAGAATGGCAGGATACTCCCCGGATTGCTGAGTATGTCAACATCGTGACCACAGATGTCAACCTGAGCGATCGCGCCCTAGAAAACTATAATCAAGGCAATGTCATCCCCACCCGTCTCCAGGGTCGCACCCAAGTTGGGCCCCTCCAGTCCCTCGCTGGAGCGCGTCCCCAAGACGATCTAATTGTCCGTTTAAATGAAGTTAAGTTCATTCCCAACAGTCCCAACTCGGCAATTTTACAAACAGCCCTAGAACCGATTCAAGTCACGGGACGCTTTTACGGGTTAGTGAAAATTCTAGAACCTCTTCCCTCAACTTGTGCAGATGATGAACCTTGTCGGACACAGTGGTATAAAGTTAAACACTACAATTCAGAAACTGGAGAATTTAACGGCCCAGAAGGAACAGTCCGCATTCCCCAACAGCCTCTAGATAATAATGGCCGCTGGTTATCCACTCCTGAAGGCATCGAAAAGTCCCCTGCGGGCGATCGAGGATGGTATATTTACGGAGCTAGAGACGAACAGGGACAATTGATCGTACAAGGGATTAGGCCGCGATCGCTCTTTGAACTCTACCCCGATCGTATCTTGTTGGGCAGCCAAAACGGTCTCGACTATATTCAACACTACAATTGGAAAGACACTCAAGAACGCAAAGGAACAACCCAAAGTCTCCTCATCTCTCCGACAGCTACCCGTCCAGAACAAGCCGTGCAATACTGGAACGAAGGAGAGTCTGCGATCGTTATGCATCTCTTTGGCGGAATTGGAGGCGAAAACGGAGAACCCATTAGTGCCGGAACCGTAACCGGTCATTTTGCCTACGGAATTGCCCAAGTTGTCCGTGACCCCTTCACCCAAGAACTACAATTTGACATTCTCTATCAGCAAGTTTACGCCCATAATCCAAACGGCATTATTTCCGGAACCCATACTTGGACAAACTACATGGGAAATCTGCAACGCGGATGGTTAGGAACTCGCCCTGTTTCCGATGTAGTCATTAAACTTGATGCCTTAACCCAGGACTATAATTTTGACGGTGAAATCATCTCACCCATCCGCGAATTTTGGATACAACTCCAAGTCATGATGGCCCGGTATCGCACAGGGGATGGAACCGGAGTAGCAGAAGTCACTCCAGCCACCTCCTGCGTTCAAGATTCCAGTCAAGCCCTCTACATTACCATCGAACAAATTAAACAACAAATCCTCAACAATCCCAAAATTGTCACTTGGTTACGCGCTCATCCCAATGACCCCCAAACCCAACGTTTATCTCAATTAGTTGAATTAGGAGAAAATATAGCCAAAACCCTTGCTCCTCAAGGGGTTGTTCGGGAAGATTGGAAACAAAATGCCCAGTTTTTATCTGGTGTAAACGCTCGTAATGGATTTGTGACGGATCAAGATTTATTAAATGCTCTGTTAAGTTGGCAAACCTTACTTCCACGCTCTGCTTATGACCAAATGGCCAAAGTTTTTCTCGACGAAGGAGGGCAACTTTGGTTTTTGCGCACCAATCAAGTGGGGGGATGGGATAGCAGCATAGAACCCATTGCTCCTACCGGAATTTTAGGTCAATTTCCCATTATTTCCACCCTTGCGGGTCGGATTTTGCTCTCGTTAGGACGGCCAGAATGGCGAGATTGGAGCATCCTAATTTTAATGTTAGCTTTATATGCATTGATCGCCCTAGTTGTAGCCTGGAGTTATAGTTTTTGGCAATGGGTCAATGGAGAGTCTTTTCAGCAATCCTGGCATCAGGTTTGGTCATCTTTCCTCGCTCAGGGCAATTCTGTACCAAGCTTCTGGAAAGGATTGACCCTTTTAATCATTCCAGTAGCCCTAGAAGAATTCATTTTCCGTGTTTTATTAGTTCCCCATCCCACCGACTGGATTTCAAAACAAGAATGGTGGTTATTCGCCTTAGTCAGTTTAATTATTTATCTGTTCTATAAGGTGATTAGGGTTTGTTTAGGCTCTAAAGTCCCGTTAAAACTTGTGCCGGTTGTCTTACTCTTGAGTGGCACATTGGGATCAATTTGTATTCTCACCTATGGTCTGACGGGTTCATTTTGGGTGATTTGGGTGTTGCATGGATTGATTGAATTGAATCCTTTAGAGCCTATTTATAAAGTATAGTTGATTCGATATTCGCAATAACTGATAGCGCTTTCTTTAAAAAACTGTAGGGGCGAAATTTCTTTCGCCCCTACTTCAGGAATTTATGGGTCGCCCGGGATTCGAACCCGGAACTAATCGGTTAAAAGCCGAGTACTCTACCGTTGAGTTAGCGACCCATGGTAAGACAACCAAACCTTAACTAACCTAGCACAAGATTTTGGTAAAAGTCAATCCCTAGAGCAAATTTTTTCGCGCCTAGGCTCAAGGACGGTAGACCGGTAGGGTAAAGTGGAAGCAACTGCCCTGATTGTCCAGAGATTCGACCCAAATTTGCCCGTAATGAGCGAGAATAATGCGCTGACAGAGGGACAGACCGATACCATAGCCTTCTTTAGTGCGATCGCGCTCTAAGCGAAACCGATCTTCAAAAATCTTTTCCTGTTTTTCTGGCGGAATCCCCGGTCCCGTATCACAAAGACTCACCTGAATCTTTTGAGTCGTGCGGTGCAGAATAGAGAGTTTGATTGAACCTTTGGGAGGTGTATATTTAATTGCATTATCCAATAAATTAGTCATCACTTGGTGAATCCGCTCCGAATCCGCATAGACCAGAGGTAAATCTTGAGGCACATCCGTTTCCAGATTCAGGGACTTGTACTGCAATCGCTCATCAAAATTCTTTAAAACTCTCATAAACAAAGGTTTCAGATCTATTTTCTCTGGGTGAACCTGGATTTGCGTATTACTTCCCTTGGCCACTTGCAGAATATCCGTAATCATCCGGTCAATCGCTTTAATTTGCGTACGAGCATGTTTAAGCAATTGAGTCGTTAACGTGGCGGTAAACCGGGAAGCGCGCCCATCGTCTGCACTATAGCCAATTTCCAAGGTTTCAACAGCTAAAGCCGCCGCCGTTAAAGGATTGCGCAGATCGTGGGCTAACATAGCGATAATCCGGTCTTTAAACTGTAATTGCTCCTTTAGCTCCACCGTCTCTTGACGCAGACGAAAAATTTCATCCGATAAGCGGATCAGTTCAGCAGAATGGGCGATCGAGGAACTCAGCTTGCAAGAATCTGAATCGAGCAATTCTTCCTGCTCTAAATATTCTTCAACCGACTGCACCCAGCGCGGCCACCAATTATCAATCAGATTAATCAAATTGCCCCCAGCTAAGGTTTGCTTCGGTTGGGGATGAATTTTAATTAAGGCCGGAGTAGCCACCACCTTAAAGTTTTCCGCCAGTTGGGGTTGCTCGCTCACATCCACCACCATTAGCTCAAAATCTAGATCTTCAGCAAGATTGCGAATATGACAACGAATTTGTCGAATTTGCTCTCCTGCATAGGGACGCTTATCAACAAATAAGAGCAGTTGAAGAGGGGGATTGGGTTTGAGGGGCTGTTCGGGAGCGGCCTGCATAGTGAGGGACAAAAATGACCAACCTTTAGATTTACTTAAGAGTCTAATCGATATATCTACTAAATGCGGTAAATTGGCTTGATTTTAGAGCATGGAGGCGAGATAACCCAACTTAACAACACGCAATATCATAAGAGACAGCGGTTCGGTATGATGGGTTTCTTAGGCTCAATCAACGTATAGTTAGTACACACAAGTTCCATGACCGCTGTCCTCGCAATTAATAATTCCCATAAACTCTCTTCGCCTCGTTTAGAGATGCCTCCCCGTCTGCTATTGGGTGCGGGGCCATCCAATGCTGACCCAAGGGTGATTGAGGCCATGAGTCGTCCCCAAGTCGGTCACTTAGATCCTTCTTTCCTCAAGTTGATGGGGGAGATCCAAGAGTTATTGCGCTATACCTTTCAGACGGATAATAGCTTAACAATTCCTGTCAGTGGAACCGGTAGCGCAGCCATGGAAACCACGTTTGCGAATACGATAGAACCCAATGACGTGGTTTTGGTGGCTGTTAAGGGCTATTTTGGTCGCCGTATGGTGGATATGGCTGGCCGGTATGGAGCGGATGTACGGCAAATTAACAAGCCTTGGGGAGAAGCATTTTCCCTCGAAGAATTGCGGTCTGCTCTTGCTACCCACCGTCCTGCAATTTTGGGTATCGTCCATGCAGAAACTTCAACAGGTGTTCGTCAACCCTTGGAAGGTGTTGGAGATTTGTGCCGTGAGTTTGGCTGTTTGCTGGTTGTAGATACAGTGACTAGCTTGGGTTGTTTCCCCTTATTTATTGACGATTGGAAAATTGATTTAGCCTATAGCTGTAGCCAAAAAGGTTTAAGTTGCCCTCCTGGAGCATCTCCTCTCACCATGAATCAACGGGCTTTGGATAAGATCCATAATCGGCAAACCAAAGTGGCCAATTGGTATTTGGATGTTTCCTTGGTGAGCAAGTATTGGGGTAAGGAACGCACCTATCACCATACGGCTCCGATTAATATGAATTATGCTCTCTATGAGGCTCTGTGTTTGGTGGCTGAAGAAGGGTTAGAGTCCCGATGGGAACGCCATCAGAAGAATGCACAAATGCTCTGGGATGGGTTGGCTGATTTGGGATTGGCTTGTCATGTACCCAAGGAGTTGCGGTTACCGACGCTGACGACGGTTCGGGTTCCGGATGGAGTGCAAGAAGCTGAAATTCGTCAGCAATTACTGAATAACTATAATATTGAGATTAGTGGCGGTTTGGGTGATTTGGCGGGCAAGGTTTGGCGTATTGGTTTAATGGGCCATAATAGTCGTCCGGAGAGTATTGAACGGCTGTTCAGTGCTTTGGGTGAGTTGTTGCCGAAGAATTAATCAGGGTTAATTGCTGAAAGCTTTTTCTAGGGGCGAAGGGTATTTCGCCCCTAACCACACATTGCGTTTGTCGTTTTTGCGATCGATGGCTGATTTAAAAGAGTATTTAGAGTGGGTTTCATCCCAAAGTTTAGAAGTAAGAAAGGATTGGTATTCATCAGTTGCTGAAGTTTACGATCGCACTCGACCTCGGTATCCGAAAAGTTTACTCGATCGCGCCCTAGACTGGGGTGTTTTATCTGCTCAGTCACGGGTGTTGGAAATTGGATGCGGGCCCGGAACCCTGACGTTTGATTTGGCAGAAATCACGGATTTAATTGTAGCACTCGAGCCTAGCTTTGCTGCGTATGAATTAGCGCGGAAAAAAAGTGAGGCGTTTGCTCATGTGCGGTTAGTGAATTCCTCGTTTGAAGAGTGGGATCGCCAGGGAGCAACCTTTGATGCAGTGGTTGCCGCCTGCTCTTTTCATTGGATTTCCCCAGAAGAGCGCGATCGCCAGATCGTCGAATGTTTGCAACCCAATGGGTCACTGATTTTACTCTGGAATACGCCACCTAGACCCGAACCGAAAGTGTGCGCTATTCTAGATCGGGTCTATGAGCATTACGATCCCTCCCTCGGTCATTTCGATCGCTTAGACGATCATAAGCAGCGTTTAGCTCAGTTAGAAGAAACATTAAGTCGTTCTCAGGTGTTCGATCATCTCCGCTGCGATCGCGTGATGTGCGATCGCCAATATACCATTGACAGCTATCTGGGTTTGTTAAGCACTTTATCGCCCTATCTCATGTTAGAGGGTCAAGAGCGCGATCGGCTCTTCCAAGACATACAAAAGGCTTTACACGATCGAGGAATACAAGAGTTTCTAACCTCCTACCTCTCGGTCATTCAAACTGTAACAATTAGAAATTAAGGGCACTTCTATTGATCCCTTTTCTTTCTCTTGCGGTCGCGATCGCTGTATCCCCTATAGACAGAGACATTTGCCAAGGCGAAAAAATAGTTTTCCAAGAGGTGACTCAACCCTAGATTGGCTATAGGGAAAATGGAAAGGTTACGGTCTCATCTTCCATATTTACCTTACCAGTATTCTCCGTTCTGTTTCCTTTGACTAGCAAACTAACGTTAAATGGAACCTCTTGGACAGATTGTTGACAGCGAGAAAAAAACGTAACTTTAGCGACATAATCTCCCGCAGGTGCTCCCCCTGTGGGCCAAAACACATTTTCCACAGGATTTACAGTTGTTTCCTCACAGTTTGCATTAGAGTCAACATCTAATTCGCCTCCGGATGCTACGCGGGTATTGCTATATAATACTTCGTCGCCACTAGGGTCGATAACTGATAAATCCAAATCGTCAGTTGTGGCCCATTTTAAAGTTACTTGTACATCTCCCGTACCTAAAATTTGCTCGCTTCCTGAGCACATCGTCGATAAATTGGTAACCTCTCCTTGGTTATTGACCATAAAACAGCCGGTGTGTTCTTGGGACAATACACGATTGTGGCCGCTCAACAATAATACCAGGAAAACAGCAGCGATCGCCAAAGTTAAACTTTTAGTGAGTTTCATTTTCATTGCTGATATTAAGATTAGGATGCCAAATTCTGCCACAGCATTAAGGAGATGCTATGGAAGGATTGCCGTAAGTAATTGTATTGATTGTAATGGATTATTCGGATTTGATATACTATTAAATCTTTTTTTTAAGTTTGAGTTTCTAGTTGATATAACTCCTGGGGAGCAACCGCACCTTTTTCCGTAATAATAGCCGCGATCAACTCCGCCGGGGTGACATCAAAAGCCGGGTTATAATACTCTACCCCTTCAGGGGTAATGCGTGTTTCGCCCACTTGAGCCACTTCTTGACTATCGCGTTCCTCAATCGGAATTTCTCCCCCATCGGCTAACTTAAAATCCACCGTAGACAGGGGAGCCGCCACATAAAAGGGGATATTATGGGCTTTAGCCGCCAAAGCCACACTATAGGTTCCAATTTTATTCGCGGTATCGCCATTGGCGCTAATGCGATCTGCCCCCACGACTACCGCGTGAATCATGCCTTGTTGCATACAATGGGCCGCCATATTATCCGTAATTACCGTAACCGGGATGCCTTCTTGCACGCATTCCCAAGCAGTCAGTTTTGCCCCTTGTAACCGGGGACGGGTTTCATCGGCATACACCCGATTTAAACGCCCATTTTCCCAGGCACTCCTGACGACACCCAATGCTGTTCCATATCCGGCTGTCGCCAAAGCGCCCGCGTTGCAGTGAGTGAGGAGATTTAACCGCTCTGGAGTTTCTGGTAATACGCTAACCCCATGTTTGCCTATTTCCTGACAAGTCTGTAGATCGTCGGCTTGGATCTCTTGAGCCGTTTCTAATAATTTAGCCTGAATCTCTCCCACAGAACTGGATGTACTTCTTGCTGTCTCTAACATCCGTTCAATTGCCCAAAACAAATTGACTGCCGTAGGGCGAGTTTGTCGTAGCATTTCGGCGATCTCTTCAAGTTGCTTCAGAAACTCCGTAGAATCTCTGGTTTCAATTTCTTTGGCTCCTAATGCCATGCCATAAGCGGCCGAAACGCCGATAGCAGGCGCTCCCCGAACAATCATCGTTTTAATCGCCCGCGCCATCTGGGTAGAATCATTAATCGAGACTGTCGTATATTCTCCAGGTAAACGAGTTTGATCGATTAGAATCACGCATTGATTTTCCCGATCCCAACGGACAGGATAGACGGCAGTATGGGAGAGCATGACAATATTATTCACAATCCATTGACCTCTCTATCATACTGGGGAATCGGCAAAAGTTCGCCTAGGTTTACTGCTTACTCCCTATTGCCTAGTCTGATAGTGTATTGAGTTACAATCTGGGTTCCCCTACTGATCAAAAATGGAAAGTTAGACTGATCTCAACCCGACTCATTCAGCTCAAGACGGTGATACCCTTCCTTTCTATGAAACCTCGAATTATCGTTTGTGGTCTTGGACGCACTGGTTATACTATTTATTCCCTTCTCAGACAACAAGGAGCTACGGTGATTGGCATCTCTACTGAACCGCGTGCTGGCGAACAGGCCAATATCGTGGTGGGGGACTTGCGTTCAGCCTCTACTCTGATGAAATCTGGAATAGTCGAAGCCCATACCTTGGTGATTGCCAGTAATGATGATGCTGAGAATTTGCCATTTTAGTGCAAGCGCGGATCTTGAATCCCCAGATTCAGGTGATTAATCGCTTGTTTAATACTAACTTAGGCGATCGCTTAGATCGAACGCTACCCCAGCACACCACCATGAGCGTCTCTTCCCTCGCTGCACCGGTATTCATGTTTGCTGCCTTTGGCAATCATGCCATTGGCCAACTGAAACTCTACAATCAAACTTGGCCAATTTATGAGGAATATATTGATACTAATCATCCTTGGCTAGGCATGAGTCTGACGGCTTTATGGGAAAATCCCCATCGAATGCTGATTTACTATCTGCCTCACCATGGCAAAACCGATTTAGTTTCTGGGGTATTGCAAGAGCGAGAGTTACAAATTGGCGATCGCCTCATTCTAGCCACAGAACCGAGTCCTAAAAAATTCCAAATCTCTGCGATCTCTAAAATAGGTAAGTTCGTTCTAAGTACAGGACAAAAAACGGAGAGAGTCGAGAAAAGCGGGGAACTG
>NZ_CEZBFX010000084.1:0-21407 GCF_982964205.1 Roseofilum sp.
TCAAGCCCAACCCATCATCATTGTTCCTTCTCCCCTTATCCCGAACTCAGGTTACTCCATCCTCCTTTCCTTATCCCGAACTCAGGTTATATAGCATGTTCAAATGAGAAACCGATCGTTCCCGCTCAGGGATTCAGTCGCTTCCCAGTGAGCATATAAGTGTCCATTTCTCCTTTACCTTTAATGTTAATCTTGCCGCGATGTTGAAGATAGTAATTTAACTTCAGCGCTTCATAGGTTGTGCGGGTGACTTGAATTTGTCCAGGAATGCCATGGGATTCCATTCGGCTAGCAGTGTTGACCGTATCGCCCCATAAATCATAGCTGAATTTCTTTTTGCCAATCACTCCAGCGACCACAGGACCGCTATTTACGCCAATGCGGATTTGGAAACTGGTATTCATATCTTGGTTGAGTTCAGCCATTGCCTCTTGCATCTTCAGAGCCATATTGGCGATCGCCTCAGCATGATCGTGGCGCGGTGTTGGCAGTCCTCCCACAACCATATACGCATCACCAATCGTTTTGATTTTCTCTAGGCGATAATCTTCAGTCAATTGGTCGAACTTAGAAAAGATGCGATTGAGTAAAGCGACCAATTCAGAAGCAGTTTTCTCTTCTGAGAGCTTGGTAAAGCCGACAATATCGGCAAACAGAACGGTTACTTCCTCAAAATATTCGGCGATCGCTCCAGCCGTCTGTTTCAATAATTCCGCAATTCTCACAGGCAGAATATTATGCAGCAGTTTTTCCGTTTGTTTCTTCTGATAAAACAGGGAAATCTCTATTTTCTTACGCTTAATAAATTGGCACAGTTGGTTCCCGATCCCTGCCAGCATTTGCACCAACTCCTCATCCATCGGTTGCGTCGCTTGACTAAATAGAGTAATCATTCCCAACTTATCTTCATCACTAGAAACCGGAAAACCCACAATCGCATTAACCTTCTCGATCGCCCCTAATTCTTTCTGTAGTGTTTCTCTCTCCAATTCTATATGGGTAATCCATCGGGGTTGATTATCCCGGTAAATCTTCCCTAACCATCCTTCCCCTAGAGTGAGAGTCGCTTCTGTGAGTTTAGATAACTGGGGAAATTCAGCCTCAGGCATTTTCCACAGGGTTTGGCGCAACAGTCTATTCGTCGGGATCAAGTTATCGTTACGATCCTTAATTTGTTTGGGAATCCAATAAACCCCCATATCCC
Source organism: Roseofilum sp. (assembly GCF_982964205.1). Classification (NCBI taxonomy): domain Bacteria; kingdom Bacillati; phylum Cyanobacteriota; class Cyanophyceae; order Desertifilales; family Desertifilaceae; genus Roseofilum; species Roseofilum sp. The sequence continues at coordinate 1,205 of NZ_CEZBFX010000084.1, forward strand.
ACTCTAAATTTTCCACCAACACGCGCAGGATATTGGGTAAGGCTTCATCAAGCATCAGCGATCGTGACAAGACCCGCGCCACACTATACTGAATATAGAGCCGTTTTTGCGCCTGTTTAGTTTTGGTAATATCTCGTCCCACATACAAGATATCCTTTAAAGTGGGCACATCCGTATCCAAAGCCGCACAAGAAAAAGCAATTGAGAGTTTTTCCCCCCGTTTATTGGGAATTAATACCTCAATATCCGTTAAGACTTCCCCTTGCAAAAACTTTTCATTAGAAACCCACTCATGACTTAATGGGTGGTCTCCTAAAAGATACCGAATGGGTTTACCAATCAGTTCCTCCTTACTATATTCAAGCAAATCATATACCGCAGGATTAACCGTTTTTATTTCTCCCAAATGATTCGTCACAATTAACGCTTCTGCCATGGAGTGAATAAGCTGCTGGATATAATTCTCAGATTTCGCTAAAGCATTAATTACAATACTATTTTCATTCGTTGCCTGCACCAAACTTTGCTCTAGATTCATTCGTTCCGTCACATCTTCCAGGAACACAATCAATTCCTGAAAACCCTCACTGTGGGGATTAGCAATAAAATAGAGATCGACATATAAAGGATGATTTACATCAGACGAGCGAGAAATCGCCTTAATATCAAAACCATCTTGTTCCCCCAACACAATCAACTCTAGAATTTCTTCTATTCCATAAGTTTCAGGAAAATAAAATTGAAAAGATTCCCCAGTCTTTAATGGGTCTTCACCACCAACCAATCGATCGGCATCATCGGAAAAGTCCAAAATGATCAACTCTCGATCTAAGATCGCATATTCTAGATGTTTGGGAACCATGGTTTTTGACATATATTTATCACGCTTAAATCACTATGTTTCTCACTCAACAATCAACTCCAAGTTCGGCAAAAACTTTTGCAAATTCTTAAGCGATTTACTTTGCCAAGCAACATCCACAGAACCTTTTACCGTCAATTGAATCTTTGGTTTTTTTCGCAATCCAATCACAAATTTAGTAATTAAGCTAATTCCTGAACTATTCAAAAAGCTCAACTCTTTTAAGTTTAAAGTTAAATGGGGAGGTTCAGAATCCGCTATTTGCTCTAGAAAATCCTTAATCGGATCGTATTCAGATGCTCCATTCAGACTCAGTTCACCCGTAAAATCAATCGTCGTTGATTCTGGATTATAATAAACTTGATATTCCTTAGTATCAATCTGCTGAAAATCCATATTCACCTCATTCAATCTTCCTTGATATTCATACGCAATTAAACTTTCACTTTAGCCATGGTAGTAATGCTGACAAAATCTCTCCCTGCACGAGAATCTGTTATTTTCCATCCTAGAGTAGCTCCATAATCCTTCATCATACTAATTAATCCCAAGCCTGATGCATTACTATCCTCTTCAAGACTCTTCTCTACTTGATCGATATACAATTCTTCTAAGTCTGCGTTCAACAATTGATCGATAAACTCTTCAAAAGAGATAAGGGTTTGGGACTGAACTGTATTAGTAGCAAAAATGGCCGCAACTATACTATGATCTGGCTGTTGAATAAAATGAATTCCAAACATCACTTTACAGTTCACAGATTGATCGTGAAATTTAATAGCATTTTCCAGCAGTTCATTGGCAATATAACTCACAGATGCTTTACTTTCTGCAACTCGACGCTGATCGTCATCTAGAGGCAAAAAACTGGAAAAATAGTCAGCTAGAAAGTACGCTGATAACCGATTATTCTTCCATCGTTTTTTTTGTGGTTGTGAACTGGGAGTAAATGTCAATTCTAAAGAATCATGTTCTGGGGGAAATTCTTTAATAAAATCACCTAAAATTTTTTCCATCTTCTGAATTTATATACTAAGTTATAAGTCGTCCAATTATATTTTAAAGAGTAACCATAGAAGAAGCTTGGTTTATTTGTTTCATAAATCATATTGAACGGTTTTTTTTCAAAACGACAAAAGTGATATCATCCCATATTTTTTCCGATCCAATAAACTGCTGTAAATCTTCAATAATAGCTTCTTTGATTTGATTAGAGTTATCCTGCCAGTTCTGGCTAATTATTTGACATAATCTTTCTATTCCATAACGCTTCTTACTCCTATTTCTCGCTTCTGTAATACCATCTGTGTAGAGTACCACACCATCTCCTGCATTTAGCTTAACTCTAGTATAACTAATAAATTCAGCAATGTTGTAATCTAAGCCAATCGGTAACCCTAAGTCTATTGTATCAATCCGCTCAATTTTTCCTCCTTGACGTACAAGAATCACTTCTTCATGTTGGCCGCTGATCGTTAATTCTCCATCCGCATAATTTAATAGACATAAAGTTAAATTTTTATCTATTCCCATGCGTTCTACATTCTTATAAATAGTTCGGTTGAGGAAGTCTAAAAAGGAAATGGGGTCATTTTCTTTGATCTCCTTGAGGGTACGAACAGCACTTTGAGCCATGAGCATCAGAATAGCACTTTCTAAGCCATGACCAGTAACATCGCCAATGGCAATTGTGATTGCGCCATCCATGGAAATGACATCATAATAGTCACCTCCCACTTCATCAGCCGGTTGCATATATCCGGCAATATCCAGTTCTGGGATACTGGCTAAATCTTCGGGTTTAGGCAGAATTAATTGCTGCATTTCCTCAAGAATTTCTAATTCTGCGGATAGGCGTATATTTTCTGACTTAAGTTGTTGATTGAGGTGATCGATTTCTTGGTTCGCTGCGGCTAATTCTGTGGTTCTCTCTTGTAGTCGATAGATAACGATCGCGTTTTCATTCGTCGCTTGCACCAACCTCTGCTCCAATTCCATCTGTGCCGTCACGTCTTCGAGAAATAAAATTAGGCGGTGATGTTCACTAGGTTTGGGATTGGGGATAAAATAGAGGTCAATATACAACTGAGTATCTGGATTCAGGGAACGTGCAATCGCCTTGAGATCAAAGCTATCGAGTTCTCCAGTCAGCACTGAATCTAAGATGTCTTCTAAACCAACTGTTTCAGGAAAATACTGATGTAATATTTCCCCAGTTCTTAACACTATTTCCTCTCCAATAAAGCGTTTTGCGCCCACGGAATAGTCCTGAACAATCAACTCTTGGTTTAAAATTAAATATTCAATATGATGGGGAACAATCAGTTGACACATGAATTACTTGATCGCCAGAATTGCCTGAGCTAAATCTTGGAAGAGTTGATTAACATTATCTCCACTTTTGGCTGACGTTCCATAGATTTTAATCACGGGTTGGTCAGGATATTGATTGCTTTTCAAGAGGGCTTCTAGTTTTTGGTCGTCTACTAAGTCCGCTTTATTGAGCGCAACAACCATTTTACCCTTGGGGTTAACTTTCGCGAATAAATTGAGATGATTGGAGATGTTCTCTATCGTTTCTTGTCGGCTAACATCGGCGACAATAATCGCTCCTTTTGCTCCTTGCAGATAACTGGGAGCGATCGCCTTAAATTTAGTTTGCCCTTCAATATCCCAAATTAGCAATTGTAACTCTGCTCCTTCAGGAAGATTAACTTCTTTACGGGAAATTTTTACCCCCACGGTAGATAAATATTTATCATCAAATTGACCATCAACGAACCGGCGAATCAGACTGGTTTTACCCACACTGAAGTCCCCAACCATACAAATTTTTTTAGAAATTTTAGCCATTTTAATTTCCTACTTTAATCGGACGAAATAACTCAAACCGAACACAGCGACTTAAAGCCAGCGCATCCGTAGAGTTGATCCCGGGTGGGGGTTCTGTGGTTCCTTGGATTTTGAGGCGTTGGGCTGAAATGCCTTGTTGTTGTAAGGCCATTTTCACCGCTTCTGCTCGTTGCCAAGAGAGCTTTTGATTTTCACCCCAACCACCGATCTTATCGCTATGTCCTATAATCATTAAATCAAATTCTGGATATTGGTTTAAAAATCGAGCAATCTTGGGTATGCCTTCAGCCCGATCCGCTGGATGCAGTTTATTAGAACCTGATTCAAAGTAAAACTTTGTTTCCAATGGAGATGCTTGGAGTTGAATGCGACTAAAGACACTACTTACTCCAGTAATTCCCTCTAAAGAGTCTAGTATTTTTTCTAGATCGGTAATTTCAACGACTGTTCCTGAAAGAGTGACATTTCCTTGGTTATAGGTAGCTGTAATACTGACTCCATCGAGTTGATTGAGGACTTCAACGATCCGATTTACTTCTGTAGCGGCTGCATCTAAATCAGGAGGAAGATTAACTGCTACAATATCGTTATCTAAGGTGATATCGGGAATAATTTCTGATACAATTTGTCCGGCTTTTAAGCGTAAATCTTCATTGGGGACTCTGCCGTTTAATTGGATCGTTTCCCGATTGACATTGGGAGTAATGGCATAAACAGAGAGTTCTGGAGATGAGAGCAAAGCTTGACGGGTTTGGACTTCTAGGTTATGTGCTTTTTGCCATTGGTGAGAAGTCCAAATCCAAGGGATAGAAATTGCCCCGATCGCCCCTAAAATGAGGATGATTAAGGCCCAAGGAAAGTCATTCTCCTGTTTTTCCTCGCTCTGGACAAAGAGTTGTTCTAAATGTTTGGGGATTTGTTCGGGGATGGTGTCGGGGTCGCCATCAAATTCACTGATGGGGTCTCCAAATTTTTGCAAAAGGAAAGCATAGGTTTCTCTAATTTTTTGTAAGAAGGCTTTAGAGGGTTCGCCTTTGACGATCGCAGCTAGATAGGAATAGCCAGCAACTTCTAGCATGATTTTGCAATCATCATATTCAATTTCATTGACTTCTGAGGTCATTTCATCAGAAGAGATACAGTCATTGACAAAACTGCGAATAGCGGTGAGCATTCCAGCTAGCATGTCTGATTCTAGTGGGTTGGCTTCTGAGGGTTGGTATTCACTAATTACTAGACCTGAGGCTTTGTGAATGAGAAGAATAGCCCGGATAGTAAAGGGCATTGATTCTTGGAAAATGAGTTCTGCCTCAGAAACGCCTTGCACTCTGGCTTTAATTTTTCGTTTAATTCCTTTTAAGGTGAAGGTGCTTTCTACCTTTTGATTAATGGATTTGATGACATCACCCATATATTTGGCAATGGTATTGCCAATGACAGGATAGAGGGCATCAACCATGGCTTCCCGTTCACATTCTATTTGCTCTTTAATGGCGGGGCCCATTTCCGGGCCAAGGGCTTTGGCGATCGCGTGGCGGTCAATCCGAATTTGCTCTTCAATGGCTAGACTCACTTCTGGAGCCAAGGCTTTAGCGACTTCACGGGGCGATCGCCGGATTTCTTCGGCAATAGCAGCGGGAATCAAATCCGCCAATACTCCACTCATGGCTTCGGAATCCTGTTGGGCGCGATTTTCAATAATTTTGTCAATAATCGGAGTTAGCACCCGAATACTTTGCTCGTGAGAAACGGTTAAATCAAATCCTAAGAGTTCAGAAATTAAAGGCAGCAGGGGATTAATGAGTGCTGTTTGCTGTTCGAGTTGGGTTAATCGCTCTTCTAAACTCAGATCGGATACAGGACTTAAGGTGGAGAGATTAGCAGATAATGAGCGAGATTCGACCAAAGATTGGCTAGATGCGGAAGATTCTGAAGGCAACAATAGACTTTGAATCACTTGGAGAGATATATCGTCCTGTTGGGGTTGGTCTTTATGTTCAGATTTGGGTGGACTGTTGGTAATTTTTGGTTCAAGGGGATTCTGAGAAAGGGCAGAATCGAGGGAAGTTTTTTCTTCCTCCAATTCTGCTTTTAAGATTAAAGGAGGTAAATTTTCTCCTGAAAATTCAGATGATGATCGAGATTCAGGTTGCGGATCGAGCAGCAGATCGGATAATAAATCGAGGGTATCCTCCCACTCCTGGCGAGCTTCAGAGGGTTCATATGAAACGGAAGCCTTTGGTTTGGTTGGCTCCATTTCTATAACGGGCTGATCTGGATTCAACCAATTAAAGATGTTCTCTCTCTCCAGCGTCGATTCTAATCTAGGCTCAGAAGAGGATTGAGAACGCTTCTGTTGTGATTGTGGATCTGATAAAACCATGGTATACCCCGATCTCCGATCCTCTCATTTGCACTTACACTGCTAAGAGTGTTGTTCAGGCAATAACAAATCTGCCTTGACTTCCGATCCTTCGATTTCTCGAACCAAATCGGTTTTCTTGACTTTCATGCACAGGTCAAATAATACTTCTGCGAATTCATCACGGGAAATCTTGTTGTCTTGCAGTCCATTGACATATTTATTTAATTCGCTTTGGATTTGCCCGGTGAGGTCGTGCAGTTCTTTTTGCAAAGATTCTTTGGTATGGCGAATATTTTGTTCTAAACTTTCTGTTTGGTTATGTAAGGTTTTATCTAACCCCTTAACTTGTTCATTAAAGTTTTTCTGCGTCCGTTCTAGGTCTTGTTTGAACTCGGTGAAGTCTTCCGTATGGGTTACGGTCACATACTGAATTTTTTTCTCTAGGGCATAAGAATTCGATCGCAGTTCATTCGAGAACTGCTCTTTGAGTTGATTGAGACGATCGCCCATCTCTTGCCTGAGATCCTTGATTGTACTCTCCAATACCTCCAGTCGGGTATCGAGTTCCCGTTGCTGTTCTCCAAAGAGTAGGTCCCGGATCTGCTCTACATTTCCCAGGCGATCGCGCATATCTTTGGGTTGTCCTGGATCGTTCATCGTCGTTTTCCTCTCACACTCGTGTGAAATAGATGTCTTATGAGCGCTTAAAACTCATAACTTGGTGGTTTAACAAATCTCTTTGATTTTACTGGAATTTTTAGCGGATACAAGCTTAGACTAAAAATTTTAATCTTGCTGAGAGTAAATGTGACCTTCTTGAACCCGAAAGACCTGAGAAGAATGTAACCAATTTTGCTCAAATGCGCTTAAATGGGTGGTAGTAATCAGGGTTTGGAACCGGTCGGCGATCGCGTCTAAAAGCTGATTTTGGCGCGTTAAGTCCAATTCCGCTAAGACATCATCCAACAATAACAAAGGCGATTCTCCCACTACCTCAGAAATTAATTTTAATTCGGCTAACTTCAAGGCTAAAACGAGCGTTCGCTGTTGCCCTTGGGAGCCATACTGACGGGCAGGAGTCCCGTTAATATAGAAGTCTACCTCATCTCGATGGGGGCCAACCAAAGTGCTTCCTTGGGTGCTCTCGGCGATCGCCCGATCGGCCAGTTTCTGGAAAAATGCCCCCTCAATGGCTTCTACTGGCGATCGAGAATCCCCATCCCAAAATACACTCGGATTATAGGCGATCGATAATTTTTCCGTCGATCCACTAATACTGTCATGCCATGCCTGGGCAATCGGTGTAAGCCGCTCTAACACCCGAGCGCGTCGGCGAATTAAACGCACGCCCACAGAGACTAACTGGGCATCCCAGAGGGCTAACTCTTGGGGATTTTCCTGCCCCTCAGCCTCTTGAAAGTGTCGCAGTAGAGCATTGCGTTGACGCAGAATCTGCTGATATTGGCGTAACATCGGATCGTAGACGGGTTCGAGTTGCGTCAGGAGCGTATCGAGCCACAAGCGTCGGTTTTCGGGAGATCCGCGCACCAAATCTAAATCCAAACTGGAAAACTGCACCACATTGAGCGCCCCTAAAAAATCCCTCCGTCGTCGCTGGACTTCCTGATTGAGTACCAATGTCCGGTTCCCACTCGCTCGCAAAACCAGTTTCAGGTCAATTTCGCCGGTTTGTCGCTCCAAAAGAGCGCTCACTTGACCGATAGATGGAGGATGATCCGGAGACTGAAACACCAAATCGCGATCGCCCTTCGCTCGATGCGATCGTAATGTAGACAACAGTTCCACCGCCTCTAATAAATTTGACTTCCCTTGGGCATTATTCCCCAGCAAAATAATTTTCGGAGCGCTAAACGTCACTGCCTGCTCCACATAATTGCGAAATTGCTTAAGATAGAGGTGCTTCAAATACATCAGTTCCCTTGCTTAACCGTCCTTCGCCACCGTTCAAAATACTCTATCGAGAGTATTAAACTCATGCCCACAGACCTCATTCTACTCATCGCCGCTTTGATCGTTTCCTGGCTTGTCTTTACCTGGCTTGTGAAAATTGTTAAGTTAACCGTTGGCACAGCCCTAACTGTTGCCGGAATCATCCTCATCCTGCAACTCCTCTTTGGAGTTAACCCCAACCAACTTTGGCAACAAATCCTTAACTTACCCCAAATTATCCTCAATTGGATCTCTGGCTAACTTCCGTATCTGCCATCAATCTCCCCTCATCCAGTTTCTTAACCGCACCGTAGCGCTGACTCAACCACCACTGAAATTCATGAGTTCTGCGATTATCGATTCCAACTCTCTTTAAAATTGGCATTAACCCTCACACTGCTTTGATCCCATCTATGGCATTCTAAGAAAAATAATCCCTTTCCCATTGGTTCCTAACCTCAATCGTACTGAGGAAACTTCCATGAATACTAAAAAACACTCCTCCAACATTCACCCGATTTGGAATTGGGTTAACTGGTTAAGCTTTCCTATCCTTTTATTTATAGGGATTCATCTTTTACAAGTCCAAGATCGGACTCCTCAATCTACCTTTTCTGTTCCTCCCCAATCCCTAGAACTGGAAACCTCTTGGTCAAGTCACTCCTGAGCGCTGCCAATGGTAGGCTAGACCTATTGAAAGCTTATCTAAAGTCTTATGTCAGGGCACCAGTTACGATACCTTCTGAACCAACCGGGAACCCTTATTTTACCTGGAGTCTATGACTGCCTGGGAGCGAAGTTAGCTGCCCAAGTGGGGTTTGAAGCTGTGTTTACCAGTGGGTTTGGGATTTCTGCTTCTACCCTGGGGTTACCGGATTATGGGTTACTCACCGCGACAGAAACCCTCCAGAGTGTGGGCAAAATGGCTGAATCGATTTCTATTCCTTTGGTGGCGGATCTCGATACGGGTTATGGTAATCCCCTCAATGTGATGCGCACGGTGACTGAGGCACTTCGGTGGGGCGTATCTGGCATTATTCTTGAAGATCAAGTTTGGCCGAAAAAGTGCGGTCATTTTCAGGGAAAACAAGTCATTTCGGCGGCTGAACAGGTGGAGAAAATTAAGGCGGCTGTCCATGCAAGGGGCGAGAGTGGTTTGGTGATTGTGGGGCGTACGGATGCGAGAGCGCCGTTAGGGTTAGAGGAGGCGATCGATCGGGGGCGGTTATATGCCGAAGCAGGAGCAGATATTATCTTTATTGAAGCTCCCCAGTCTGTGGAAGAGTTGGTGAAGATTTCTAATTCGTTTGCTCGAACGGGTGTCCATTTATTTGCCAATTTGATTGAGGGAGGTAAAACTCCTTGTTTAAGGCGCTCTGAGTTGCAGGAGTTGGGCTTTAAGGTTGGGGTGTATGCGCTGTCGGGTTTGTTTGCGGCAACTCAGGCGATGCGGGAGTGCTTCGAGCGCTTAAGAGCAGAGGGAACTACGGGAAGAACAGAAGACGATCTCTCGTTCCCCGAATTTGAGCAAATTATTGGGGTGGATCGATATCGCCAGTTGGAAGAGCGGTTTAAAATCCCTGGAGAATCTATTAAAAATTAAAGAATCCACTCCCGACTCCCTATTCCCTTAGGATTTCCCATAACCCGATGGTGCCAACAAAAAAGGTGTAGATGGCGGTTTTGAGGGGGTTTTGTTGGTGAGAGCGGGCTAAGTAGGCAGCAGCGATCGCTTCTAGACTATGAATGATAAGAGCAACTCGCGCTAAAATAATGAACCCGAAAATGAGGCTGGGAAGGGATGCATTGATGAAGGGGTGGATGAGATTATAGGATTCTAGGGCGATCGCCCCACTCATGAGCAAGGTTGCTCCAATTTTAATAACTTGGATGGCAGTCGAGGACAGGGTCACAGGCATCATGTAGATTAGTTAAGTGATTCATTATTCATTATTATGGGATTTTGGACTCAAGTCACGGATGGTATTCTGAATCTGTTTTTGCGCTCGAATTGCCCCCTGTGCGATCGCCCAACGGATGGGGAGGTATTGTGTTCAACTTGTTCGAGAGCCTTGCGTCAATTGCAATTTTGTCCATCCCGTCGCCGACTCTATACTTGCGCGTCAAAATCTATGCCCGTTTGGGTTTGGGGAAAATATCAAGGACAGCTCAAACGGGCGATCGCTAGCCTAAAATATGATAACCATCCCGAAATTGCCCGCCCCCTGGGACAATGGTTAGGAGAAGCTTGGATCGCTACACATACGGCCAAACCCGTTTCACCTCTAGTGATTCCCATTCCCCTCCATCCGGAAAAACTCAAACAACGGGGATTTAACCAAGCTGAACGCCTAGCCGCCAGTTTTTGTCAAGTGACCGGTTTCCCCTTATCTGCAAATGGTCTGATTCGCTCCCGTGAAACCGAAGCCCAATTTGGTAAAAGAGCTGACCAACGTCGTGCTAATCTCAAAAATGCCTTTACCGTGAACACGGCTCGGATTTCCCGTTATCCTCGCTCCCCTGTGCTATTGTTGGACGATATCTATACCACAGGGGCAACGGTGCAATCTGCAACCCAAGCCTTGCGTTATCAGGGAATATCTGTTTATGGTGTCGTCGCGATCGCGACGACTTCCACCACCCAACCTCCCAATTAATCTTTCCTCAGTTTATTCATGAGCGCCAATTATATAGCGCGATTACTTTATGTTTCCTTCCCCAGAACACCCGACTCCCTTAAGGGTTCTCATTGTTGAAGATGACCCCATGATGCAACTGGGCTTAGAACAAACCCTAACCGAATTCCCCCACTTGGAAATTATCGGCCAAGCAGAAGATGGTTACCTTGGCGTTCAAGCAGCCAAACAACTCAAACCCGATTTAATCGTCATGGATATTGGTCTGCCTCGCTTGGATGGGATTGCTGCTACCCAACAGATTAAAGCCGAACTCCCCCATACACGGGTCGTCATGCTCACCTCCCATACCACAGAAAATGAAATTATTGCCGCCCTCTCTAGTGGGGCAGATGCCTATTGTATTAAAGGGGCTAATGTAGACCGACTCTTGGCCGCGATTTCCGCTGCTCAGGAAGGAGCCACCTATCTCGATCCCCAAATTGCCCGTCAAGTGATTAGTCATCTTAAACCTCCAACTCCCCAAGGCAATATTGCCAATTTATCAGAGCGCGAATCAGAAGTGCTGAAGTTAATGGTGGAAGGATATAGTAATCCTCAGATTGCTGAGCAACTCTACCTCAGTCCGAATACGGTCAAAACCCATGTACGGGGAATTATGAATAAGTTAGCGGTCGATGACCGGGTACAAGTGGCGGTCAAAGCTTTGCGAGAAGGGCTGGTGTAGCGATGCCAGTCTCTATCACTTGGTTTATTTCAATCTGAGTTAAGTCTAAGCTTCTCGGTTTTTTTCCGTTAATCCTAAGCCAGCTACTTCCATCAGCAGGGCTGTACCGGGTAATCCAGGAGGGACACTTTTTAGAGAGAGCAATCCAGACGCAACGCAGACACCGCCAATTAAAAATAGGGCAGCACCACCAGTAACTAATCCTTGGGCAACTTTGGTTTGGAGTTCGGGTTTCATAAGGGTTTTAAGTTTTTTGTCGATTCTATTGGATTGTGATGAATCTAATGTTAAGTAATGATAAGCCTTTTTCAGCATGTTGTCATCTGATGGGCAACTTAACATTGATGAACATCAATAGAACGCATAAGCTAGGTAGAGGGACAGAGAAGGGAGTACAAAGGCGGAAATGGGCGGAGGTTAAGCCGTGGGCCAAACGGTTTGCTGAGGGTACTTGAGGGCAACTGGGCTATCTCCTAACCTATATAGGGTTTACTCTCGGTAATTCTACCACTCCGGTGTAAATGGCCCTAACAAATATTAAATTTCATTATAGATTTGATTAGAAATTCTCAAGTTTATCGGATTTTAACCCCGATCAAACGGATTACTCACTTTAAGTTTGGATACCCTGAGAAGGAATCGTTCTTAGACCTTGTGCTAAAACCGATCTTGATTCTAAACGACTTGCACTGAGCCACAGCCATGAGCATTCAGCCTCCTAATTCCTATCGATCTTCCTTACCTTCGACAACAGACTCTCCCAAGCTTGACTCTATGGTTGAGCAGCGAACCAGTCAGCTTGAGCAAGCACTAGAGTTTGAGGCTATGCTCAAGCGGATTACAGATAAAGTCCGAGATAGTTTAGATGAAACCCAAATTTGGCAAACTGCGGTCCGCGAATTGACGTTAGTGCTGGGAATTAAGGGATGTAATGCTTCTCTGTATGACTTAGATAAGGGAACGTCTACCATTTGCTCGGAATATGCGGCGACTATTCCGGCAATTCATGGCCGGGTGGCAAAATTAGCTAAGTTTCCTGAATTGTATCAACAACTGCTTCGTGGGCAGTATTTTCAATTTTGCTCCTTGCTGCCCAATCCGGAACGGGGGCGATCGGCGATGTTGGCTTGTCCTATTTTTGACAATCAAGGAGTGCTGGGGGATTTGTGGTTAGTCCACCATGCGGAGTATCAGTTTAGTGAGCTAGAACTTCGATTGGTGCAGCAAGTGGCAAATCAATGTGCGATCGCCATCCGTCAAGCCCGTTTGTTTCAATCCTCACAAGCTCAAGTGAAGGAATTGGAAAAACTCAATCATCTCAAGGATGATTTTCTCAGTACTGTGTCCCATGAACTGCGCACTCCGGTTTCAAATATGAAAATGGCGATTCGGATGCTCCATATCTCCTTAGAGCGATATATGACTTCTGAAATTAACCCTCCACCGGAAACTCCCCATCCCCAACGGGAAGGGTTAGAGAAAAAATTGACCCATTACTTACAAATTTTGGGGGCTGAATGTGAGCGGGAAATTAATCTAATTAATGATTTACTCGATCTCCAGCGATTGGAAAATCAGGAAGCTCCCAGTGAACTGGATCGGATTAATTTGGCTGAATTTATGGAAAAAGTTCTCCCCTCTTTCCGCGATCGTTCCCACCATCGTCAACAACACCTTTTGATTAAAATTGCGGATGATATTCCCGATTTTCTCTCGGAAACCTTTAGTTTAGAGCGAGTCATTGCTGAGTTATTGAATAATGCCTGTAAATATACGCCTCCAGAAGAATCAATTCAATTTAAGGCTTGGTTAGAGGAACCCCTAGAGTTTTTACCTCCCAATCATGATGCCATTATGACTCGTCCTAAACTATGGATTGAGGTCAAAAATACAGGTGTAGAAATTGCCCAATCCGAATTAGATCGGATTTTTGATAAGTTTTATCGGATTCCGAGTGCCGATCCTTGGAAACAAGGGGGAACGGGTTTAGGGCTGGCTTTAGTGAAAAAATTGACTGAGCGTTTAGGCGGAAAAATTGAGGTCAATAGTGGTAGCGATATCCCATTTGTTGCGTTTACTATTGTGTTACCAATACAGATATTTAAAGGTTGATCAAACGGGTAGGAACAGGGGAATAAAGTAATCTTAACCATCTCGTTATTCCCTTCTTCTCTATTCCCTAGCGCTTCGCACTACCCTCCTTCTACGTTGAGCAAACCAGGATTGTAACTGCTGACGACAGGGAGATTCGAGTACACCCGATAAGACTTGAAGACGATGGTTAGATGCGGGACTATCGGGAAGATTTAATACGGTGCGAATCGCCCCGGTTTTGGGGTCATCAACCCCATAGACCAACTGCTGTAAACGAGCATGAATAATGGCCCCAGCGCACATGGGGCAAGGCTCGAGGGTAACATAGAGGGTACAGCCTTCTAAATAAGAAGAGTTGAGGAGATCGCCAGCAGCACGGATGGCACAGATCTCGGCATGGGCAGTCGGATCGCGATCGCGCTCTTTATAGTTAACTCCTTCTGCAATTAAATGTCCTTGGCGATCGACAATGACTGCTCCCACAGGCACTTCCCCTGCTTCACCTGCGGTTTGTGCCAGCTCCAGAGCGCGAGTCATCCAATGGTGATGATACTGGTACAGGGGATGGGGGAATGGGGGGATGGGGGGATCTTTCAAGGGAATGATTTTAAGATTCGAGTCAGGAAGACACGGAGAAACGGGGACACGGAGATAGAAAAAGTTTAGGTTGAAACAGTGATAAGTTTATTGGGTCAGTAAAGGATTGAGTTCTCCTTGTTCGTCTAAAGCATACAGCTCATCACAGCCTCCAATGTGGCGATTGTTAATGAAGATTTGTGGAACGGAGCGCCGTCCTTGTGCCCGTTCTGCCATCTGGCTGCGAGCCACTTGATCTCCATCGATCTTATATTCTGTATAGGAAACGCCTTTCCACCACAATAATAATTTGGCTCGGATACAGAATGGGCAAGTTTGCCAAGTGTAAATTTCAACGTTCGCTTTAATCGGCTCTGAAGGATGACCTAACCAGGGTTTGAGAAAATCGCGCATGATAATATCAAATAATCCTTAAAAGTTTGTATCCATTAAGTCTTGAGAGACAAGAGGCTGGGGGCCCCTTGTCTTCAACAATTCAGTTTATTGTAGTCTCGATAACCCTTGTAAATCAAACTTTTGCAGCCAAGTTTGGCGATCGCTTTGTGTAAACAACCGATCGCGAGATTGTGCTTTCACTTGAAACCGATCTGCCACCAGAACTCCCGTAATATTACTACCCTGGCTCGCCGCCGGAAATCCTCCAATCGTCTGAGTACTGTTTTCATACTTTTTCCGAGCCGCAGGCAGACTAATCGTATCGGAAATCGACAAAACCGCCATATCCGTGCCCCCCTTCTTGAGCTTATACTCAGCAAATCCCTTTTTCTCCTGAGCCGCAACCACCTGATACCCATCCCCAGACTTTGGGAAAAAGCGGTTAAAACTAGAACCCGGAAGCGCTTGTTTCTTCACTGCTGGTGCAGCATTGCGTTGGGTGTTTTGCCACGATTGAGCGGTATCTTCTGAAGTCTTCTGGGGCTGTGTTTGGGTAGGGGTATTGCGTTGGCTACTGCCTGAAGACGATGTTCCTGTACCACCGGCACAACCCGATACCAACAGCACGGTTGCCAGAGCAACCGCAACCCATTTTCTCCGTTGAGCGCTAAATCTCATCAGCATATCCTCCAATTCAGATTCATTTTTTCCCATTCTGGCGTATTGCACTCCCCATCCCCCTATCGTCTACCAAGGAGAACCAATTAGGGTAAATGCCGCCCAATAAAACGGCGCTGCCAAATTTTCGATCGCCAAATTCCCCAACTCTGAAGGCAAGTCTACCGCTCCCCGACTTCCCCGTAATTGCCGATCTCTTAAACTCACCTGTCCTCGCAGCAGGGAAATTTGCGCTTGGCGCAAGGCTTCCGCTTTAATCGGCGATCGCGGTAACTGCTGATAAAATTCACTCATCAGCGCCAACGTTCCCCCATCACTGACATACCAAAGACTCGCTAATGCCGACTGTACTCCACTTTCAAACGCCAACCCTGCAAACCCTAACTCCGCCTCTGGATCGCCAATAGCCGTTCGACAAGCACTCAGCACCAGCAAATCCAAAGGCGGATCGTCCAACGGCAGTTGGCGAATCCGATCCAGCGTGAGCTGACTATCCCAAAATTGAATATAGGATTGCTGCGGTTGTCCTGGTTGAAATTCAGCATGGGTGGCTAAATGAACAATATCAAAATCCTGGGATTGCAATTGGGTTTGTAAGTTATCTAAGGTAAATTCTTCATTGAAAAAGGCTCGACTTTCCCAAGCTCTCTCCCCTTGTACCACCCCATCACGGAGCAATTCCAATTCTAGAGCAACAGCGGGCAGAGGCTCTAAATCCTGAAATTCAGAAGCTCCCATAGCCAAAAGTTGGGTCTTTTGGGTGTTTTCGGTGCCCACCGTCATTAAGTTAAACGCTGGAATTATCACCAAGCTATATTTTTCTACTAAAAACTGCTCACCATCAAATAAGGCAGCAAAGGGAACCGATCTTAATCCCACTCCTGTACATAACAACAAGGTGTCAATCCCTTCTGTCTCTAATTGGGCTTCTATCGGACTGATAATCCACTCATAGAGTTGTTGCGCTGAAGCTTTATATCGCGTCGTGCGGAGATATCGGGGATTCGTAACCGTAGAGCGAAATTCATTCATTATAGTCACCAGGTTACTCCTAGATGCTTCTGGAACCTGATGATACGTCAGATTCTCCTCTGGCGTGATCAACAGTAATTCTAGGTTGTCTGGCATCGGATGGATATACAGGAGGGCTGGAGTTTGTCCTGTTTCTTTCTCCTTTTGAGCTAGAAATTGGGCAATTTCTGGCGCTTGTAGGTCTTCGATATCTCTAGGATCGGATTGGAAGTAATGGGTAAAATCTTGTTTCCATACCTGCTCGATATGGTTAACCAGCTTGATTAACTCTTGTCGATCTGAAGACTCTTTTGTCTCAGGGGATAGACTCCAGCTTAAATGGTTGTTGAGTACGATGAAACTGAATACAACCGCAAATAGGAGCAGGCGAGAGATCCAGCGAGTTGCTCGTTTATGCATAAGATGACGATCAAACATAAGGTTGACCTTTAAGATAGGACAGGATCTTCTCTTTGATAACAGATTTAAGATTCCTACGGAATAATTGCTCTAGACAGAAAAAAACCTGCTGAAGCAGGTTTGAGTTATGGAGACAGAACAAATAGGGCTGAATCATGAACCAATTACTGCCCGCAGTTTTTCCAGTTTTTGAGGTGCAATCGAGGCTAACGCTTGTTTTCCTTGTTCAGATTCAATTAATCTCACTAACTGCTGAACGGCGAGTTCAACCTCGTTAGAAATTGGAGGATGGAGGATTTCACCGGCTTCAGGATGACAAACCCCTGTTTCACACACCAAGCCTAAGTCATGCCAATACCGAGTCGGTATGGAGGTTCCTCGTTGTCCAATATGCTCGGCGTTCAACCACTGGGTTTCTAGGTAAGATTTAGGAGAGTCGTAATATTTTAGCGATCGCGCATAAGGAACGGTAAAACACCCAAACACTTTCCGGTATTCTTCTGAATCAAGAATTGAGGTGATTAACTGATCGACCCCTCTCGTCGTTAAAATCTGCGAATAGCGTTGAATTTCTATCTTATCTTTTGGCGCACGCCCTAGGAAGTGTTTTAAGCAGATTTCTAAGAACTTCACGTTGGAGTAACGGTGATAAAAAGAATCCAGATAAACGGAAGAATGACCTAGCTCTTTCAAAAATCGACGGACTCCAATTTTATCATGCAAAAACTGATATTCTGCCTTCTTCAAAACCTTGTGTTCATATTGATAAGGCTGACGTTCCAACACTTGGTAGTAGATGGCAATCAGTGCCTGTTGCCGTTCTTCAAGCGATGAAGTGCGACTGACAGTGAGGGATTTAAGGGGGTAGTTCATGGGTTTACTCTCCTCCACAAGCAGGATAGATTTACTTAAACATGGGAGTTCAACATCACAGTAATAAGTTTTATATAAGGATGCACTAAACTACTACAGTTAGGGGGTAACAGATGATCGACTTCTTTGTGCAAATAGTCGTAAACTCTCGTGCAATGACTGGTGCGCTTGTAGGCCACTAAAATAGTGTCTAACCAAAACATCATTTGTTCTTTGAAGAACCGCTCGTCATTGCGCAAAATTGACAAGGCAATATAACGGATTACAGACCCCATATCATATTTGCATCGAGCGCCATGGTTTTTAATCAACTCTGGATAGGCTTGGGCAAATTTACGGAGGGTATTCACGATCAGCTTTTCACTGTTTTCACTCAGAAGCTGATAGGTTTGTAGCCGGAGTTGATAGCTTTGTAAATACTGCTCTAAGGGATAAAGTTCTTGCGTATTGAGGTATCGACCATCCGCCTCTATCAATTTAGTATCTAGATCGTGATTTAAAGTATGCATGGTTATAACCTCGGAAGATGCTTAGAATCAAGCTTGACTTATCTATTAATTTCTGAAGTCTTGCGTACCTCTCTTCTACTAGGTTGCCTTAACCTTCAAATATTCTCAAGCTGTTGAATTGATTCTTAATAAAATGTTTGACCTGTTTTGATCTATGGCAATAGGGGCTTGTATGGCTTAAGAGCTAAGCCTTCAAGCTCTACTCCTGTGTCACCAGAGTGCAACGTTCTGTATTCCCAGATCCTAAAACCCGTCCTCCAGTCCGATCGCCCCCTCCTCAGAGGCGGCCTGTTGTCGGTTGCTTTACAGTTTGTTACATTAATCGAGTGTAGAACTTGTATCTAACCCAAAAACAGCATGTTTACTGGTGTCACCGGTTTCTTTGGTAGTCCTGGAAATACAGATATGGGAGAGAAACTCCTCAATAGCGTGGCGAGCCAGTCTCTTCGTCATCTGTTCACCCGTAGTGAATCGATTGAGGTGTCTATTCGCTGTTATCCATCTAGCAAACTTCTACAAGGGGCGATCGATGGTTTGCAAATGCAAGGGCGGGGGTTGCTCATTCGTAATGATTTTCCCATGGAAGAGATGTCTTTTCAGACAGATGCTATAGCCCTTGATTTTGGCGCTCTGCTGGGGGGGAAATTGCGCTTGAAGCAACCGACTCAAGCGGTTGCCCAAATTACCCTGTCTGAGTCTGGTATTAACCAGTCCTTCCAGGCAAAATTGGTGACGAAACGGTTGGAGAATTTGACGCAACCGGCTTTGACGGATTTATCTGGAGGACATCCCGTTTCGTTTAAGGAGGTGTCGGTTGAGTTGCTCCCCAACAACCAAATTCGACTATTTGCGACAACAGATGTAGGCAATGCTGATTTAATTCCGATCGCCATGAGAGCAACGTTGGTGGTGGAACGTCGGCGACGTATCCTGTTTAGTGACGCTCAGTTTGAACCGGATAATATTCCCCCAGAATTGTGCGATCGCGCTCAAAGCTTTACCCAAGCGCTGGCTGACATCTTGAATGATATGGTTGATTTAGATCGATTTAACCTAGATGGAGTAACCTTGCGGATTAATCGCCTAGAAACTCAAGGCAAAAACCTACTCTTTAGTGGCTATGCTCAAATCGATCATTTCCCCGATACTTAGCTTCTCATGGCTACCCTAAACGCGATCGACAGCCTAGTTTCCTTTGGTGGAATTGTTATTGTGCCGTTGTTAGGATTTTCTGTCCTAGCAACTACCTTGATTCTGGAACGACTTATTTTTTGGTGGCAAATTACTCGTCGCCAAAAACGATTAGCCCAAGAGGTTTTGCCGATTTACCGTCAGGATGTGCAAAAGGCTTTGATGAAATTAGAGCGCAACCGAGATTTACCTCTGGCGAGAATTTTCCTGGCTGCCTTAGAACTCGATCAACCCACGCCAGAAGAATTTCGATTAGCTCTTGAAAGTGCTGGACAAGCAGAAATTCCAATCCTGAAGCGATTTAATCTTCTCTTTGAAACGGTGATTGCGGTTTCCTCTCTTCTGGGCTTATTAGGCACTATTCTCGGGCTGATTCACGCTTAAAAATAACACGAAAAAAAAGAACTGCGTTATCGAGAAAGAAGTAGAGAAGAAAGAATTCAGGATTTCAGAGCGCTGCGAGAATTGATAAAAATCTTTGGAAGTAAAAGCCTGGTATTCATTGATGAGAACCAAAAGAGACGAATTTGGTATCCTTATAGGGATTCGAGCACAAGAAGCGATTGATGCAGAAGCTGGAGCGAAGTAGACTCCCTCAGAAGCTTGGTGTCTTGAGTTGGTTTTATCACCTGCTGGAGTGTCAACTGATTTCTTTGCCTTTCCCACTACGACGCTGCTTGTACATGGACTCTTTATCACCCTCATTGAGGGTGACGGTGACTGTACGTATACAGAACAGGAAGGAAGAAGAGTTGCTCTCTTACGCGCTGTAAGAGAGCAATCATTGCAGGGTCAGGGTTTCACTCTTAGCTGAAGAAGCTTTCTCTTTCGGTTGGGGAAGATGGGCGGGGACGCTCGCCTTAAGTCGTAGTTGGATTTCCTTTTGGGAGCAGTTGCCTCGAGTTGCTGGGAGTTAAACTCACGTCTTTCAAATTGCTGGGCAATTTGCCCAGCAATTTGAGTTTTGCCTAAAATCCCCCCTAAGTTCTCATAGAGAACTATATAAGCTCAAGGGGTGACAAGGAGGCTCGATGGTAGAGAGTGTGAGGGTTTGATGCGGCG
>NZ_CEZBFX010000085.1:0-21214 GCF_982964205.1 Roseofilum sp.
TCGAAAGTTCGTTCCTCTGGAACAATAATTTTAGCTTCTCCTAAAGTCCTCTCACCCTTCTTAGTTAGTTTCCATGTTTGAATCGGTGAAGCATCAGGAGCAATTAAATCTATATATTCACTCAGTCTAAGATTTACCATTGCCTCCCTCGTTGTTGAGAATTCCAAACCTAAAAATCCTGCGATTTCCTCTTCAGAAGATAACCCAGCATCAATCGATCTTAGAACAAACTCTTCAATTGGCGGAATAGACTTGCGAATTTGAGTCAGAATATCAATGGTAATTTTATAGACAGGCAAACCCACTTCTTGGCAACTAACTAAGTCAAAGCCAGGACGGTTATCATAGCGACGTAGATCCTCAGAAGAGATAGAAATAAACTCTGATTCCCGGTTCATCAGCTTACCTCCTTACAAATGCAGTCTTCTGAATTTTGTTCAATGTAGCGTAAAACATGACTCAAAGGGCTATGAATCAATGACCGACAAAACTGATGATCGCCTACAATTAAAAGACCAACCCGACCTCTAGATAAGGCAACATTCAACCTAGCTTCATCGCGTAAAAAGCCGATTTTTCCATCTTTGTTGGAGCGAGTGATAGAATAAATTAGGATATCAGCTTCACGTCCCTGAAAAGCATCAACGGTATTGCACTCAATTGCTAATGCCTGCAAGCTACGTTGTTTTGCATCTAACCTACGCTTCAGCAATTTCAACTGTGCCGCATAACCACTTAAAACTGCTACTTCATAATTCCTCTTGGCTTCCGTAGCTGCTTGATTTAGTTGCTTCAACCATTGAAAGATGACAGTAACTTCACAGGAATTATTAAAGCTAGAATTAGCACTTTGCTCGCGACTATTAGGAAGTTTTGATGTCGTTAGCCACGTAACAGGTTGGGGTAAAGCTTTACTTAAAATCTTATCAATTTCAGGTCCGCTACTTTCTAGTTTACCATCATAGAAACAGGTACTAATGAGTTTACCAATTGGTTCTACCATTCGATGTTGAGTAGCCAGCAGTTTCTGGCATTCATCCGGTAAAACTTTTAGAAAGCGATCGAACAAAGTTTCCCGAACATCTTCTGGAGTTAATTCGTATTGCTCAAGAAAACCAGTATTTCGACTGGCTTCATCTTGAAAGGGTGGAAGTTGTTTTGGATCTCCTACCAACAGCCACTTGATAGAACGCGACATTGGTACTAAGACTTCTGTCGCAGTTGCTTTGGAAGCCTCATCTACAATACAAAGGTCAAATTCAGAATCATTAATTGCCCTTGAAATGCCGATACAAGTTCCAGCAACAAGTTGCGATCGCTTAATTAATGGATCGTTAAATCGTTCATTACGACCAAATTGATCGAACCATTCTGTTTGCAGGTTTATAAGTTGCTGAAGTGATTTAGCGTTGGGTGCATTTGGGTCAATCAAATTATTGCTCTGATGCTCTAGCTCTACACTGGTCAATTTTAATAACTCATTAGCTTTGAGTTTAGTTATTCCCTGAAGACGCTTGACTTTTTGCTTTTGTTCATCTCGTAAATATTTTGCCTTTTTCTGTAATTCTTCGATTTCTTCGTTTAATTGGCTAAACTCTTGTTCTTGTGCCGCTAATATTCTTCGTTTTTGTTTTCCTTTCAAACTTACTAAATCAGGGTAATTTTCTTCTTTTTCTTGCTTTCGACGCTGTAGTTCTACCCTCAAGTTTTCTATCTCTAGCACAATATTTTTGAGATCCTGGAATAAGATTGCTTTCTCCAAATGTTTTTGAGATATTCCATGATTCACCGACCAATCAGCTAGAAAATCTTGACCTTTTGCTAGTGCATCCTCGCGCCACTTCTCCATTTGCTCCTCTAAAAGTAATGAGTGAACACCTTCTGAAACTCTTTCGGGACTGCCAATTCGGATGAGTTTCAAGTTGGGATTCTTAGCTTGAATCCGTTCTAATGCATTATCTAGCGCAACATGAGTCTGAGAGCTAAGTAAAATTCGTGCTTCAGGATTTTGTTGAAGTGTTTGTAGAATAACTTCCGTGATAAAAGTTGTTTTTCCTGTACCTGGTGGTCCCTGTACCAATAAAAAGTCTTGCATTGAGAGAGCAGATATCACGACTTCCTGCTGTGATGCGTTCAAATCCTGGATAAACTGAACTTCAGACTCTAAAGTAGGAACTTTAATCTCATCAGGGTTGATTAATAGATTTCGCAAATCAGAACGAACAGCGCGATCGTATCGAATGGCATCTAAAGCACTTTTCTGTCGATTAATCGCAATTTCAGCCAATCGAGTATCGAAAGAAAGTTCACCCTGTTGAGGTAGTCGATCTGTTTGTCCGTATCTAACATATAGATGTAATTCATCACTTTCTACCTCTATAACATCTCCACCTAATAGGCTGAACCCCTTAGAATTTTTGACATGACGAGACTGCCCAACAATATCATCTTCAGGCAATTCTGCTAATTGAAAAATGACTCGATTACGATCGGTTTTGAAGGTAAGATACTTAAGAGATTTCTCCCTCTGCTCTTCCCAATCAGTCTTAGCTCTCAGGATATCCCACCAAACTCGAAATATTTGCTCCTTCTCTTCTTCAACTCTTGTTTGTCTTAAGTTTGCCTCATGTTCTTCAATCGATAACCTCAATTCCCGGATAACATCCTCTGCTTCCCATTTGACTATAGGTTTCCCAAATTTAAATTCATAAAGAGGTTGCCAAGAGCGCTCGCGATTCTGTTCAAGAATAGCACTTGAAAAGCTCTGAGCATTAATTACAGCTAAGTGATCTTGCTCTGCTGCAACTAGATATCGGTATGAAAAACCAAAAACTGAGTATTTATTGTCTGAATATAAACCATTATTTTTATGGTCTATTTTTTTTAAAAAGCCACATCCTGAATTTAAATCTTCAAGTAAATTTATCTCTATTTCTTTTTCAGATTGCTCAAACTCGTTCTGAAGATTTCTTAAGGCGCTCCGAGTAAGCTGTAAGTAGCAAGTATATTGTCGGCTTGTTTGTGAACGAGATCGCTTCTGCTGAATAGCATCTATTTCTGCTAACAAGACTTCTGCATTGAGTTGCCGTTCAGCAGGATCTTTTGCAACTGAACGTTCAATAATCTCGATAATTTCGGGCGGTGCGTCAAGATTAGCGATCGCCGTTTGAATACTAGCGTAGTCAACAAGGTCAACATTTGTCAGGCATTTTAGTGTCACTACCCCAAAACTAAATACATCACGGGTATATGGGTACGATCCATCGTCCTCTTCTGGTGGCGTGAAGGGACGAGAAACGAATTCTCGCAATGTGACAGTCGGCTGAAAATAACTTCTAAGTTTTGAGATGCCAAAATCAGCTAACTTTATTCTGCCATCTTGCCCAACTAGAATGTTGCTGGGTTTGATATCTCGATGCACACATTGACGTTCATGTGCAAATGCAAGGGCTTTCAGTATTGGCAGAGCAAGCCTTTCCCAGTAAGAGTCCCATCCGTCTAAGGGTGACTCTTTAAGAAGTCCTTCTAAATTGTTCTCCACCCAGTCCAAAACCAGGAATTGTTCTTTGGTTTCTTTATCTTGCCCTGAGTCAAGAAGATCAATAATGCTAGGGTGTTTGAGTTGTGCAAGAATTTGCTTTTCACGTCTGAACGATTCTGATTGAATTCCTAGCTTAATTTGCCCATGTTTAAAGACTTTGACTGCTACTTGCTGACCCTCTTTTTGGTAGTCATTGGCCTTATATACGTCTGCCATTCCACCTGAACGGGGGTTAGGCAGTAGTAGGTAGCGATCGTTAATAATGCGAGGCATGGTTGCGTGTTTAACTGGTTAAGTTAAGTCTTCCTTCCATCTTAGCCCAGCCCTGCATTACTGGGTAGATTTTCCTGTGAATAGGTGATAACATTACCACTAGCAGAGGGTAGTTCAATATCTGTTTCCCTGGCGTTACAGACTTAAGCGAAAGCAGAACTGGGTGATTTTAGGCAGATCGCCACCCTCATCTATCCTACCCCTCTTCAGAATCCCACCGAGATCTAAAAGCAACTTACCAATGGGCGATCGGTAATGGTAGATTAAACCCATACTCTCTAACCATGAGGAGAAAAAATGAAACTTCGCAACCTACTCATTGGTGCTGGTGTCGCCGCCGTCGGTGGAATTGGCACAAAAATGGCAGTTGATTATTTTCGCAACCGAGGTAAAGAGGAACCTGTAGCAGGAAACCTCAATGATGATGCAGCCGCAGAAGCCGCAGAACAAGCTGCCGTAGCCCAAATGGCTTCTTACTCTTCTGGCGACCCAGTAATTCAGTATGTGAGTGTAGAACCAGAGTCTGTACAAGGCTTTTTAGATGCGAGTTTTGGTGCTCCTGGGCGCTATGTGCCCACCCGTGCCCCCAAAATCTTTGACTACCAAGACACCCAGTATATGGTGATTTGGGCTTACGATAACAACAAAGAAAAGAATCAAATGTTGGCATTTGTCTATACCGATGCCGGGCGGCAAATGGTCGCTAGTGTAGGGTATACCGCAGATGCAACAGACTATAACATTAACCTGCAAGAGACTCCCATGGCAGTCGAAGTTAATGGCGAGCAAATCACTTCCGGTCAAGGTGAAACTGGCGGCACGGATGAAGTCGATTTCATCCTCGCCGGTTCTTAAAATATAACGTAAGGTATAAGATGCTCAGAAACCCGGCTTCTTGAAGCATCCCTTCGCCAACATCGAAAATGTCTTTATGGGTAGGTTCGGTTGAAAAATAAAACCCAACCTACCGAAAAATAGTAAAGGTATTATTGAAGAAGCAGAGTTTTACAAATAAACCGATATCGATTAACAATTAAGTTAATTATTAACTCAATTATTGATTAGATTTCTGTGCTTGAAACTCAGATAATGCTTGATTCATCTGATTCACCCGCCGACACAAAATGCGAATAATATAGACCGCTACCCCTGGCGAAACCTCGATCGCTTCATACAATTGCTGTTGAGTTAACAAAAGTACCTCACATTCGTCAACTGCACGGACAGAAGCGGAGAGGGGCGCAGCATTGAAAATCGACATCTCGCCGAAAAAATCCCCCTTACCCAATTGGGCTAACACTGCATGATCCTTAACGACTTCAACTTTCCCTGATAAAAGAATATACAGTAATCCCCCCTTTCGCCCTTCATCAAGAATCAAATGACCGGCAGGATACCATAATTCCAGTAAAGCAGCATTGAGATGTTCCAAAATTTCCTCATTCTCAATTTCCTGGAAAATGGGAACTTGCCGCACAATTGCCAAACGTTCATTGAGATCTAGCATAGAAACTTACCTTTGGTTGTTTTGAAAGGGTCGATCTCGGTCGTCACAGACCGACTTATCTACAGTGACAGAAAAAATGACTCAAAAACTAGAGAGCTTGCGACCAACAATGGCTAGGTAGTCTAAGGAACGGTTATCCATATACCCTCGATGTCGGTAGGTTTGGGTCTCAACTATCTCAAAGATGTTGGGATTGTTGACCCAGGAATTTTGCTGGTGAAATCCTGCTTCACTCTCATCTTCCCAGAAATACTGAGCGACATTAAAAGTGACCCATCCCTGGGGAGTAATCTGATTAAAGATGAAACTGAATTCTTCTCCAATGTGACCTGGGGCAATGGCTGAACAACACATTAAGCAGTTGAAGTCTCGATTTGTAAATGTATTCCTACTCCCTTGATGCAAAAGATTAAACTCTCCCACATAGTAATTTTCATAAATACCAGGGTACTGACGTTGAGCCGCTTCTGCCGCTTCGGGAATTCGATCAATTCCTACAATAGAGTTCACCCCTAAGTTGGCTAAAGTTTGGCCCACTAGGCCGGTTCCTGCTCCCATATCTAGCACTACCATATCTTCAATTTTACCGCCAGCTTGGGTAAATTGTTTCACCAATAAAGAACTAAGGACGCTATGGGATTGGTAGTCTAACTGATTCATCACATATTCGTAGAGAAAGTTGATTTTATAGATTTCAGAGTAGTTGTGTAGCCGAATTTTTCGCTTTTGTCCATTCTGGATTAACCAGAAAAACTCTTCATGAATGGTTAGGTCGCGGACACTTTCCAGCTCTGGTAATTCTATTTCAAAATCCACGTTCTCAATGTCCATTGTTCGTCTGTGTAATAGTATAAAAGGTTGGTTCGTCGGTCTTGATTGGCTATAGATAACCAGGCGATCGCCAATTCCAGACTCCGATCGCCTAACTTACCACTCGACTGAGCAGATGATATTCTGATCGGTGTAGGGTCAGCTTTATTTACAGGAAAAACCGGTGCTGGACATTAAACAAATCCGAGACAATCCCCAACAGGTTCAAGCGAAACTGAACAGTCGAGGGCCAGATTATGACCTCCAGACTATTTTAGACCTCGATCGCCAACAACGAGACCTAGAAACGCAACGCAGCCAACTGCAAGCGAAAAGTAACGAGATTGGCAAACAGGTGGGGCAAAAGATCAAATCGGGAACTTCACCCCAATCCCCGGAAATTCAGGCACTGAAGGAGGAAGGAAACCAAGTTAAGGCCGAACTTGCCCAACTCGAACCCCAAGAAAAAGACCTGAAAGCCCAAGTCGCCGAGTTACTCCTGCCCTTACCCAATCTTCCTGATGATTCTACCCCAGTGGGTAAGAGCGAGGAAGAAAATGTGGAAGTGCGGCGCTGGGGGGATGAATATTTACCCCAGACTCCGAATATTCTCCCTCACTGGGAAATTGGGGAACAATTGGGCATCTTGAATTTTGAGCGATCGGTGCGGATTGCCCAAAGTCGCTTTGTGACGTTAATGGGGGCTGGAGCAGCTTTAGAGCGAGCGTTAATTTCGTTTATGCTCGATCGCCATATTCAGGCCGGTTATACAGAAATTATGCCCCCCTTCCTGATTAATAGCGACTCTCTCACCGCTTCTGGGCAATTACCAAAATTCGCTGAAGAGAGCTTTAAGTGTGAAAAAGACGATCTGTGGCTCACACCCACCGCAGAAGTCCCTATTACTAGCCTCTATCGGGATGAAATCCTCAACGCAGACGAGCTACCTCTCTATCATTGTGCCTTTACCCCCTGTTTCCGTCGGGAAGCAGGAAGCTATGGACGGGATACGCGAGGCTTAATTCGGCTGCACCAGTTTAATAAGGTAGAGATGTTTAAATTTGTGCGTCCGGAAACCTCAGCCGAGGAGTTAGAAGCCCTCGTACAGCAGGCAGAGTCAGTGCTGCGAGCATTGAAATTGCCCTATCGGGTAATTGAATTATGTACTGGAGATTTAGGCTTTTCTGCCGTGAAAACCTATGATTTAGAGGTGTGGTTGCCCTCGTCAGAGAAATATCGGGAAATTTCCAGTTGTTCCAACTGTGGCGATTTTCAGGCACGACGCGGTAATATTCGCTTCCGCGAGGCAAAGAAAAAAGGAACCCAATATCTCCATACTTTAAATGGATCGGGGTTGGCGATCGGGCGCACGATGGCGGCTATCTTAGAGAATTATCAACAACCCAACGGTGCGGTGACTGTTCCGGAAGTCCTGCAACCCTATTTAGGACGGGAAGTTTTGTAGGGAATTACCGCCTACAATAAGGAAATAGTGTTGTTCAGTGTTCAAGTTTATCAACTCCTATGGGTTATTTGGCAGCGATCGCAGTTCTTGTAGTTTTGATTATTGTGCATGAATTGGGCCATTTTTTGGCCGCCCGTCTACAGGGGATTCATGCCAACCGGTTTTCTTTAGGCTTTGGCCCCATCTTATGGAAATATCAGGGGCCAGAAACAGAATATGCGATTCGAGCCATCCCCCTAGGGGGGTTTGTCGGATTTCCAGATGAAGACCCCGATAGTACCATTCCCCCAGATGACCCCGATTTACTCAATAATCGTCCCTTATTAGACCGGGCGATCGTCATTAGTGCCGGGGTAATTGCCAATTTGATTTTTGCCTATCTGGTTTTGGTGCTTCAGTTTGGGTTTCAAGGGGTTCCCGATGGCATTAATTATCAACCCGGAGTTTTAGTCCCTCAAGTCCTTTCCAGTGATACTCCTGCGGCTCAAGCCGGTATTCGTGTCGGAGATATTATCGTTAGTATCGATGGCCAACAATTAGGGGCTTCAGAACGTGCGATTGGTGTAGTCCAAGAAACCATTCAATCGGCTCCCAACCAACCGTTAAACTTAACCGTTGAACGGGAGAATAAAATAATTCCGTTGCGAGTCACTCCTCAACCCGGGCCAGATGGAAAAGGACGGATTGGGGTACAGTTATTTCCCAATGGTACGCCCACCTATCGATCGCCTCAAAGCCCGTTTGAAGTTTTAGGTTTAGCCGCAGAGCAGTTTGAAGATATTGTGGTGCGGACGGTTCAAGGCTTCGGTCAACTGATCACCAATTTTAGCTCTATGGCTGGTCAAGTGGGTGGGCCGGTGAGAATTGTGGAGGAAGGGGCTAAGTTAGCGCGATCGGATTCCGGCAGTTTACTCTTTTTTGCTGCCATTATTAGTGTCAATTTGGCGATTTTAAATATCTTGCCTCTACCTGCCCTCGATGGAGGTCAATTGGCATTTCTCTTAGTTGAAGGATTGCGGGGTAAACCCTTGCCCACTAAAGTCCAAGAAAATGTCATGCAAACTGGAATTATGTTGTTATTAGGTTTGGGAATTTTCTTGATTATTCGCGATACCACCCAATTGGAGTTTATTCAACAACTACTGGAGTAATCCCAGTTCTGTATGATGGCGCTTAACAAGGGGCCCCAGCCCCTTGCCTGTCCTCATTCATGGATAAGGTTAAGAATCAGATTCTAATAATTCGGCGATCGCCTGTTGCTCTTTTGGAGGCACAGGCGGTGGCACAGCACGGGTATCCGTAATCAACCAATCTAAAGCAGCCGATCGCACATCAATCGATGCGCCGGTTTTATCCACACAATAGCGTCCAAAGACCAGTTTATCGATCAGCCGCACATCTGCACCCAGGCGAGAATACTCAAAAATTACACTATTTTCCACCGTCGCCCCGCTACAAATATGACAACTCGGGCCAATCATGGCCGGGCCGACAATTTTCGCGCCATCTTCAATCTTAGTCATGCCGCCAATATAAACAGGGCCAGTAATATCCACCTTATCCCAATTAATCGCCACATTGAGACCGGTATAAATGCCAGGGGCAACCTCGTGTCCAGGAATCGACACATTCTTAATTTCTCCGAGCAGCACCCCACGCACTGCTCGCCAATAGTCCGGCACTTTGCCAATATCAACCCATTGGAAATCCATGGAAATGCCATAAAATGGCGCTCCCATTTCCACTAACTTAGGAAACAATTCGCCTCCAATATCATACTCCTGGCCAGAGGGGACATAATTAAGCACTTCTGGCTCAAAGATATAAATCCCGGTATTAATATCTGTGCTAATGGCTTCTTCAACGGAGGGTTTTTCTTGGAAGGCCTTCACCCGTCCATCCTCATCGGTAACAATTACCCCATAGCTAGAAACTTGCTCTTTCGGAACAGATTTCATAATCACCGTGGCGATCGCTCCTTTTTCTTTATGCCACTTAACCGCCTTCGTCAAATCCAAATCAATCAGGGCATCGCCACACAGAACCACAAAGGTATCATCAAAAAATGGATTATAATCTTGAATTCGGCGCATTCCGCCTGCCGAGCCTAATGCGTCCCCGACCAAAGTTCCATCAGATTCAATTCTTCCTTCAAAAGAATAAGCAATTTGAACCCCAAACCGTTGTCCGTCCCTAAAATAACTTTCGATTTCATTGGCCAAGTGGCTCACATTGACCATCACCTGGTCAAAACCATGCTGGCGCAATAGTTCCAGGAGAAACTCCATTACCGGTTTTTGTAGGATGGGAATCATCGGTTTGGGAATGGTGTAAGTGATGGGGCGGACACGAGTTCCCTTACCAGCCGCCAGAATCATGGCTTTCATAATTGTCTATTCCTCAACCACAGTTTTTTGATCACTACGGGTGTTCCAATAGCCTAATCGGGATTGGCCGATCGGGTTTTGGCGTTCGATAACAACCTGATCCATATTTATATTAGATTATCAGTGATTCTACTCTTTAACCTTGGAATCTGTCGATTTTTGGGTAAAAAATCCTTAAGCCGGACTCAGTTCGCCCAGAACACGGATTTTTAGGTCTTGGTAAAATTCTTCTTGCTTTAATTCGACTTTGGATTGGGCAGAGAGCAAAAGTAAACCCCAAAATGTGCCCACGCGATCGCATTGGGGATGGGAGACGAGCAGTTGCTCGAGTTCCAGCCATTCCGGTTGCTCTTCCTCAACTGACCCATATTGACTGAGAAATTTCTCTAATTTTTCCGCCACTTCTGATAAATTTTCCTCATGAGCCAACTGACGGATAACTTTGGCTGTTTGAGCGCGAGAAAGGGCGCGACGACGCGGTGACTTCTCCGAGCGATCGGCGAGCGTTTGGCTCATCGTTTGCAGTTGATCGATCAGCTCTTGCAGAGTCACTCGCCGTTGTTTCAGAGGTCTAGCAATGGCTCGGCGACGCAGTTGGTTTTCTAAGCGGAAAGGAATCCGAGGACGATTGCCATCAGGCCGATCGTCATAGTCCTCCATTTCGGCTGCTAAGTCTTCTGGAGAGAGGTCATTACTATCTTCTTCTAAGCTTTCGGCTTTTAAGAGGACTAACATGGAAGCATAGAGAAAAACTTGGCCAGATTCTGATAAGTCCGCCCGATTCACACTCTGGTCTTCGGGAGTCATGGCAGCACGGGCGTTGAGCTGCTCTAAGACGCGATCGATCACATCAATAACTTGCACATCCCAAGGATCGATTTCCCCCCGTTGAGCCATTTCGATCAGTAAAGAAATCCCCATATCTTGGGGAGAAGGGGAGGATTGCCACGATCGCAATTCCTCTGGTCGATCCGACTCCAAGGGAGGCAAAGAAGCAGAATTCATTAAGTGTGGACTCCAGATCGCGCTAGACTGCTCTTCTACTATAGCGAAGGGGTAGTTTTAGGTTATAGGCAGGGTAATAGTAAAGATACAACCGCGATAAAACTCCGTTTCGCTGGCACAAACGCTCGCTGAATGGCAGGTCAGTTTACCCCCATGTTTTTCTTCCACAATTTGCCGACTAATCGAGAGTCCTAAACCCGTCCCTTGTCCATAGGCTTTCGTGGTATAGAGATGATCGAATATTTTATTGCGAATCTCTTCGGGGATACCCTTACCATTATCTTCAATCGTAATGATCGCTTCCCTTTGGGAAGGCGACAATTGGGTTTGAATCGTAATTTGGTTGGGATTGCTTTCAATCTCTTGGAACGTGCGTCCCTGATTCGATTCATCTAAGGCATCAATGGCATTCGCCAGCAAATTCATAAACACCTGGTTCAGTTGACCCGGATAGCAGGTGATTTCCGGCACATCTCCATACTTTTTGATAATGGCGATCGCCGGGCGCTCCTGGGTTGCTTTCAATCGATGTTTGAGAATCAGCAAAGTACTATCAATTCCCTCATGGATATCACTACTAACCTTACTCGTTATATCCGATCGCGAAAACGTTCTCAAAGACCGACTAATATTACGAATCCGATCTGTCCCTTCGTGCATTGAACCAATCAAATCTGGCAAATCCTTCAGCAAAAAATCCAATTCAATCTCTTCATAATGATCTTGAATTTCTAGATCCGGTTCTGGATAACATTTTTGATATAAATTTAGATGTTCAATAATATCCTGAATATACTGCTGGGCATGGCTTAAATTTCCCATAATAAACCCCACTGGGTTATTAATCTCATGGGCAACCCCTGCCACCAATTGACCCAATGTAGACATTTTTTCATTTTGCACCAACTGCACCTGAGCATCTTGCAAATCTATAAGCGCCTGTTGCAACTCGGCAGTTCGCTCGTTTACCCGTTGTTCCAACTCTTGAGTTAGCCCTTGCAGGGCTACCTCAGCACGATTTTTCTCTTCGATTTCTTGCTTCAGCATTTCATTTTGTTCGGCTAACTTCTCAGCCATCTTCCTCAGCCTCAAATGTAGCCTTACCCTAGCTAACACCTCTTCTTGAGAAAAAGGTTTAGTAATATAGTCAACTGCTCCTAACTCCAGTCCTTTTACCTTATCCACCGTATCGGATAAAGCTGTCATAAAAATAACGGGAATAGCTTCCGTCTCCGGATTGGATTTTAACTGTCTACAGGCTTCAAATCCATCAATACCCGGCATCATAACATCTAGCAAAATCAAATCTGGAGGGGCGTAGTTCACCTTTTCTAAGGCACTTTCTCCATCTCTAGCAACCCTAATCTCAAATCCAGATTCATCAAGAAAATCAGATAAAACAGCTAAGTTGTTTGGATTGTCATCTACAATTAAGATAATATTCAATTCAGGATCGCTATTATTGCTCATGACTGTCTCCTCTGAGGCTCTGATAATGAGTTTCAATGAGTTCGAGTAGTTCTTTTTCCTTAAACTCTTTCGCCAATCGATTGACTTGCTCGCAGAAAGGACTCAGATTCGGATTAGCTTCAGCAATTAAATTCACTTTCTTTTGAATTTTCTTTAGATTTCCTTCCATTGCCAAACGATATAATTCGGCTAGATTTTCTCGATCGGGGATCGAAAGAGTCTTAGAGGATTGAGAGACAATTGGAACCGCCAGATGTTCATCTGTAGTTTCGGTTGATTCCGGTTGAGTAATCCACTCAATATTTAAGCAGCTTTGAATTTGTTCTAGAAGGCGATGAGTGTCTAAAGGTTTAGGTAAAAATGCATTCGCACCGACTTCTAGAGAGCGGTTGCGATCCTCTGCAAATACACGCCCAGAAGAGACAATAATTTGTAAATCTTGCCAATTTTCACGCGATCGCACTTCTTTGATTAATTCAATGCCATCCATAACCGGCATGTCTAAATCAGTAATGATTAAATCGGGTACAAATACAGGCAGTAATTCTAGAGCCTCTTGACCCTGATTCGCTTGCGTGACGGTAAATCCCATAGGTGCTAACAGATTAGTAATAATGGAGGGAGTTTCCCAATGAGCGTCAACGACCATAATGTTGACATTTTCAAGTCCTTCAAATCCAATGATTTCTTTAGATTCAAGAGCAGCAAACTCCTCTGAAAATTGTAACACTTCAGGCAACTCTAAATCGAAAAAGAATAAGCTTCCTTGACCGAGTTCACTTTCTACCTGAATTTCACTGCCCATCATTGCCACTATTTTTTGACTAATGGCTAATCCCAATCCAGTCCCTGAAGCTTTTTTGGAGACATCTCCAACCTGTTCAAACGGCAAGAAAATGGCTTCGAGTTTGTCAGGGGAGATGCCAATACCACTATCTTGAATTTGAAAGCGAATTTTATGGATTTTTTGTTCTTTTGTATGGATCTTCTCTAAGGTTTTGATCTCAAACAAAACTTGTCCAGTATCCGTGAACTTAATTGCGTTTCCGAGTAAATTAATGAGGACTTGACGAATTCGTTTTTCATCAGCATGGATGCCATGAGGTAAGGCTGGATCGGGGGAATAATGAAAGGCGATCCCTTTTTGATCGGCGCGAATTCGACAAATCTCGGCAACTCCGTCTAAAAATGTATTAAAATTGATATCAGAGGGATCGATTTCTAGTTTTCTGGCTTCAATTTTAGACAGATCTAGAATGTCATTGATCAGGGTAAGTAAGTGGGTAGCACATTGGTGAATAATGTCAATCCCGTCTTCTTCTTTTTCGGGGATATTGGGAGAGCGTTTTAAGATTTGAGTATATCCTAGAATACCATTGAGAGGAGTGCGTAATTCATGACTCATGTTGGCGAGAAACTCGCTTTTCGCAGAATTAGCTGCATCGGCTGCTTCTTTGGCTTCTTTTAACTCAAATGTTCGCAATTGCACCCGAATTTCTAATTCCTCGTAGGACTGACGAAATCGAGCCGCCATTTGGTTAAAAGACCGAGATAAAATTTCTAGTTCATGAATTTTAGGTAATCGAGATTGATCGATATTTAAAGTTTGATCTAGGTTGCCTGCTGAAATTGATTCTAAGGCGTGAATTAAGTTCAAAATGGGTTTAGAAATCCAGCGGGCTGTTACTAATCCTAGACTGGCTGCCACGATCAAAGCGAAAAAACACAGTAAAATGGTATTGCGGATATTTTCATAAATAACTCCCCTAAAGTCTGAATCAGGGATGATAACGACAATTAACCAATCGAGACCTTGATTGTTTTCGATGGGAGTAACTTGGACAAATTGTCGTTGATGCTTAAATAAAAAATTGAGTTGATAGGATTCCTGGATTTGCTCAATATTTCCCCCTTCAGTTTGTATCTGTTTTGTGGTTAACCGAATCAGGGCATGGGGACTATTTTCTGCGGCGATCGGAAAGGTGGTTTGGGGTTGATTATTGGAGGAGAGTTCGGGCAGAGAACTGGCAATTAAATCCCCCTGACTATTCATAATAAACGTTTGCCCCGATCGCCCAATCTGTAAGCCTTGTAAAAAATCGTTGATTTGGACTAGGCTGAGGCTGGTTTTGAGAACCCCGGTAATTTGGCCATAGTTCTGGTATAAAGGCTGGCTTGCATTGAGGATGAGTGCTGGGGTTTGATTAGGATAAATCTGTTGTTGAGTCCAAATCAGATCTTTGTTTCTTAGTGCTTCTTGATACCAATTTTCTTGGCGGAGATCCATGAAGGAGTCTTGAGTCGATGATGACTGAGGATTTCCTTGATTATCTAGGGTATAAATATTAATCTTTGGCGAGGGCTTGGGGTTGCTGACAATCCATTCAAACGAGAAAGGAGTCGAATGATGATTAACTGCACGGAAAGAGCCGTCGGTACTCGCAAACCCAATTTGGGCAATCTGGGGAAACAGTTGAATTTGTTGCCATAAGTGGGTGCGAACCGCTACTTCATCATTGATGTTTAATTGACCGCTGGCGATCGCCTGTGCATTAATCTGATTAACTAAATAGGGCGTTTGCAGATAGGTTGCCAGATGCTCATCAATGCGAGCAGTCAGTTCATTTCGCAGTTGAGTCGTCACCTGTTCAACCGCAGTTTCACCATTGCGTAGGGAAAACCAACCGGTTAAACCCACTGCGGCAAAAATCTGAATCAGAAAAGGTACAATTAGAACCCAACCAAGCGGTACTTGTTTAGACTCTGGAAATAAAGGGTTTTTAAGTTTCCCTGCCATGAGCGGGTTTGAAGAGGCGAAAATAAAAGGATGGATTGATGGGATGCAAAAGATTCAACCCTTAATAGTAGCATAAGGTAAAAAGGGGAGAGAAGAGTGTTCGAGGTGAACAGTCTGAATTGAAGATCCCCTTTATCACATCCTCACCGCGCTGTTCTCATTAGGAGTTGACCTGATTACGTGCTTTCCAAGCCAATTCCAGTAATTTATTCCAGCGCTTTTGTAATTGCTTCGGGGTGCAACCAATGGTCGTAGCAATTTGAGCATCCTCAATTCCCGCTTGCTTGAGTTGGAACAGTTGTTGCTGCTCAGGAGCCAATTGATTGAAGAACTGTTGCCATTGGGAAGGAGCCATGCCGAGATTTTGATCGAGATCTGCGCCCAGCCATTGGTGAACCAAATGCCAGTTATGGAAGCGGGAAAATTTCTCTACATGGTACTTAAACCGTTGTTGCAGATAGTCCCGTTGGCGAGGAGTCAAACCGAGGGTTTCATCAATTTCGGTAGCTGAGAAGTCTTGCAGCTTGAGCTTCAGGTAATCGATACAATCCAATTGTTCCTGAGCTTCGAGATATTGGGTTAATTCCCGAATCACGCGATCGCGCAATACTGACTCTGAGGGATCAACCGCACCAGCAACCATTTTCTCCCGAATTTGATGGAGTGCAGGATCTCTACTATACATTTGCGCTTCTTCCGTCTTACCCGACTCCACTGCCATTTCTATATCGACCGACATCTCTTGCGGTTGACGGCGAGAAAACCCTTGCGCTCTGAGGACAATCAAGCGTTGGGAAATGCCCCCCGGTAAATTAATCCGTCGTTTGGCATATTGTTCCGTAAACGCCATATATTCAGCTAATTCTAGGCGAGTGCGAGGGCTATAGTCTTGAGTCAGTTCATTTTCCCGACGGAAAGCTTTGAGGGTTTCCACATAAAAGCTTTGCATGAAGTCTTCAATTAAACTATAGCGAGCCTTAAATCCCAAGCGAGCGCTACTTTTCGCCACATGGCGATATACCATCACACTCAAATTACTATGGAGTTCAGTACGACCTTGATGGGAGCCAAGTTTATAATATTGCAAGCATTTTTCAATCCGGTTATTGGCTAACGTCCGTTGCCAAGATTCAATAATTCCCGATTTTTGAATGCGATCGCTCTTTTGGCAAATGCGCTCTACTTCCCGTGCCATCCGTTTAGCTACACTCTGAATCGAGCGGCAATTAATCTGCATCGCACTGCGAATCTCGCGGCTAATTAACTCTAGTAAAGCGTCTACATCCATTACCGTCTCAGAAGACTCCGGAATTTCCTCCTTAACGGTTGCACAAGAATTAAGAACGGTTAAAGAGGGTTGTTGGTTAATTTGATGGGCGTTAGAGAGGGTAGCAGACTGGCTGGACTTGGTATTCATAATTTCAATCTCCTTTGGGTTGAATGCACTCCGGTGATGACACCGTTTCGGTTGGAATTCCTCGCGCTGTCTATACTCTGACTGTAGGTGTCCCTCAGAAAATGAAGGGGTGCTACTGTGGCACTCTTTGATCTGTGCAGATCTACCCCATCACAAGAGCGCAGGAGAAGACTTGGCGATCGCTCCTCAAAGTGCGATCGTCCAAACCATTGTCAACGCTAGACTTTAAGCTATTTGTAATTCCCTGATTTGGGGGTAGAGTCGCCAACCCCCTAGAGAACTCCTCAGTAGGACAATTGCAGGACTGGCTAAAAAATATAGCTACCGCCTTGGCAGTTAGGACAGACGTATAATTCTGAAACCTAAAATCTATTGCCTTTTGCCTCTTGCTTTTCCCTAGACTGTGTGGGGTAGATGCCTCTGAGATTCCCTGATTCCTTAACCCCTAAGAAGATCATCGAACCCTAGGGGTGATGATCCTCCAGATTAGACCCCTTGCATAAATAAGCAGAACATGAATAGTAATCCAGGAATCCTGTATCTAATACCTATTCCCTATTCCCTCACCTTCTGCAAGAAGTCTATTTAACTTGCTTCAGACACCCAATCCGATGCTGCTTCCCATCCCAGACCTTCACGCACAATTTTTGGTTCCATGGCAGTTAAATCTAAAACGGTGGAAACTTGGGATTGAACCGGTAAACCATCATCAATAATGATATCCACCAGCTTATCGAGACGGTCAAAGAGTTCTTGTGTAGAGGTATATTCGGGAGCGCTGGGAGTAGCGGACATTTCCTCATCACCCACTAAGTGCGCGGAGGTGGAAATCAGAGGATTATCTAGGGCTTTTAAGAGATCTAAGCAAATGGGATTATTGGGCACTCGAATTCCCGTTGTCCGGCGTTTGGGAGACATCACGAGACGGGGAACTGCCTTGGTTGCCGGCAGCAAGAAGGTATAGGGACCCGGAATTAAACGTTTCATAATTCGATAAGCCACATCACTAACTGTGGCATAGCTGGCCACATTGGAGAGAGAAGAACAGAGGAAGGTTAACGGTTTATCATTAGAGAGTTGCTTAATCCGTCTGACGCGCTCGATGCCTGATTTAACATTGAGATCGCAACCGATCGCATACACTGTATCGGTTGGATATAACATCACTGCTCCATCCTGAAGAGCGTTTTTGATCTCTTGAAGGGTTCGCTGTTGCGGTGTTTCTGGATGTAGGGTATACAAGATTGCCATAACTTGAGGGTAGATGAATGAATAAAATAGGGTATCTGGATTGTCCCACCGGTTTAGCCGGTGATATGTGTTTGGGTGCTCTGGTGGATGCAGGAGTTCCTCTAGAATACCTGCAAGAGGAATTAAAATCCTTACAGATTGAGGATGAGTATCAGTTACACTCTGAAAAAGTTACTCATCAGGGTCAAGTGGGGACGAAGGTGCATGTGGATCTGATGCATTCCCACGATCATCATCACGATCATCACGATCATCCCCACGGCAGCCGCCATTTACCGGAAATTGTGAAAATGATTGAGGAGGCTAAACTTGCGCCACAAGTGGAAGAGCGCAGTTTAGCGATTTTTCAACGTTTGGCTTTAGCTGAAGCGGCAGTTCATGGGATTGAACCGGAGCGAGTTCATTTCCATGAGGTGGGGGCAACGGATGCTTTAGTGGATATTGTGGGGACTTGTTTGGGGTTGGAGTGGTTAGGGATCGATCGCCTATTTTGTTCGGCACTACCGACGGGAGGGGGTACGGTGAAGGCAGCCCATGGCATTTTACCGGTTCCCGCTCCGGCGGTGTTGAAGTTGTGGGAAATGGCCCAGGTTCCGGTTTACAGTAATGGCATTGAGCGGGAGTTGGTTACCCCGACAGGAGCGGCGATCGCCACTACCTTAGCCACAACCTTCGGTTCAGTTCCCTCCATGAAGTTGGAGCGTGTAGGTTTAGGGGCAGGATCGGCCCAGTTGCCTCTGCCCAATTTGGTGCGCTTGTGGGTGGGTTCCCCAGGAGAGCAGGAAAGTTTGGAACAGATCGCCTTGTTGGAAACTCAGATTGATGACCTCAGTCCCCAGGCGATCGGCTATTGCTGCGATCGACTCTTTGCTGCGGGAGCCTTAGATGTCTTTACCCAGCCGATCATGATGAAAAAATCCCGCCTAGGCGTACTATTAACCATCATTTGTCCGCCCGCTCAAATTTCTGCCTGTGAAACAATCGTATTCCAGGAAACCACCACATTAGGCATTCGCCGCACCCTCCAAGAGCGTTCCATTTTGCGTCGAGAACTCCGCACTCTAGAAACACCCTATGGTTCAGTTCAGATTAAATTAGCCTGGAGAGGAAACCAACTCTCCAATCTACAACCCGAATATGAAGATTGCGCCCAGCTTGCCCGCCAACATAATCTTCCCTGGCGACAGATTCATCAAACTGCCCTAGAATTAGCCTTACAACAGTTCGATCTTTCAACCATTAATATCCACTCCGGAAAATCAGTGACTCATGGTGAATTGAATTCACTATATAGCAGAGAAAGGGAGAGTTAGGACATGTTCTATTGCTAGAGTTCCTATTGCCTCAAACCATAACCTAACTGTCCTAACCAACTTCTTCTCTGCTATACCACAACCCTATTCCCTATTCCCTATTCCCTATTCCCCAGCGCAAAGCTCTATATCACTCCTCTTCTTCTAGAAAATCATGAAGATTTTCATGAACAAAATCAACCGGATTATCCATATTCAGTTGCGAAAAAATTTGATATTTATCTAAATTTGATTCCGTCTGACTACCCAAGCTTTTTTGGTCAATCCGAACTAAGTTGTATTGGACATTATCCGCATAAATCGCAAAGGCAATATTCAACACCTCCATGAAATCAATCAACCACTTACACTCCTGTTCTGGATAGTTTTTGTAATAGCTAATTAAATCGGCAATCCGAGCTTCGAGGTGAACCCTAGTTGGCTTACTGATTAAGATGAGTTTCAGCATCATCGTCACCAACGTCAGAGGGTTATTTTGAGCTACCCACAGCACAAATAAAGTCGAAGGAGTAGTGCGATCTTCGGTCGTCAGATATTCTACAACTCGGTTACAAGTTCTCAACTGTAGCGCTCTACTTACGGGAAGACGATCATAGTCAGTATACACATTTTCTAACTTAACGGATAATTGGTTTTCAATCAAATGGATAAAAGCAGTATCATTGACTGAAAAAACGAGGTAACGCTGAAGAGCTTGCTTAAATTCATGATAACTAATATCCTGAGTTTGTTGTAGAAAGATATTGGCTAAATTAAGATAGTTGTATGGCCCGCGTCTGAGGAGGATGGTTTTAATCAGATGTAAGACTTCATCGCCTAAACCAGTAGGGTTTTTAGGCGGTTCATCAGTCCGCTTATGGATGAGCTGAGACCGGGTTGTGTACATGGCTAAATCAAACTTGAACTTTTCTTTAAGTTCTTGAGATCGTACTTTAGCGGCTTGGCGTTGTTCGGCAGAGTTTTGGAGATTAGTATATTGGGGAACTAACAGATAGGACGTGTAGCGATCGCTCCAAGTCTGTTCTTCTAAGTCAAATTTAGCACAAAAAAGTTTAATTCCTTCATAATCCGGACTGTTGATAAAGTTTAACGTCCATGCTTTAAGTCTCTTAATGGGAATAGAATGGCTATTACGACCAATTTTTTGAGCTTCAAAACTGCTCACTAAATCTCGAACGGCATCATGATGTCTGCTCGCTTCCCAGTTGTTAATCAGAATATAACAACAGCGTTTTAAAGTATGGGAAAAATTCTCTTCTTGATTGGCAAATACAAGAGAGAACAACGCCTGATTTACCGCTCGATCGTTAATTTCAATATGATCGATAAATAATCCTCTGAATTTTTGCAGAACTTGATCTGGACTGTCTGTTTTAACAATAGCTAGGAAATAACGATAAATGGTCTCTTGATATTGACTAGTATTTTTTCTTAGCTCTGTTGTTTTGAAACCAGAGGGTGGATA
This sequence comes from Roseofilum sp., assembly GCF_982964205.1. Lineage (NCBI taxonomy): Bacteria > Bacillati > Cyanobacteriota > Cyanophyceae > Desertifilales > Desertifilaceae > Roseofilum > Roseofilum sp. Next base: position 20,702 of record NZ_CEZBFX010000085.1, read on the forward strand.
GTTTTGATCCATTAAGCTAGATCCCATGGTAATTGCCCCTTTTTCGATGGTTCTGCACCCCAAGCCATATAGCGCAGCAATTTTGTTGAAGCTTTGCTATATTAGAAACTTTTGAGTTATCTCATTAATACGATCAAATCCTACATCAAATCAGAGGATTCCAATTTTTCTTTACTTATCAGGTTAACCTATTTCCGGGTCAATTGGGTGTAATGGCAGCAGGCTCCCACGTTTGTGCAAAGCAGGAAGCAACAGGCAAAACCGGATTTTACCCTTCCAATAACCTTCACCAAAATCAAAACTGTCTTGATTCGTAGTGCTGTGACACAGCTAAAATGGTGTATTATCAACAGATGGGGAGATGAGTTTACTCTTGCCCATCCCCCCATCTTTTTTTAATAATTATGAGAAAGAGGGCCTAGAAACCTCTAGTTTATTGAATTTTTTGGGTATGGGCGGAGAGACTCGAACTCATTTTCTATTTAAGACTGATATTGCTTGAATAGCTGAAAG
>NZ_CEZBFX010000086.1:0-20950 GCF_982964205.1 Roseofilum sp.
CTATTGCAAACTATTATAACCTAATTTGACTATTTTTCTTGTTTAAGTCCCGCTAATCCAACTGCTTCTAATGTATGACTTTCTCGCCGAAGAATAATGGGAATTCGTGGCAGGCTATCAAATTCGTTTTGGGATGAATCAGTGGTTGAGTAACGAAATCGCATTGTTGTTAAGCCTCATCACTAGATTCCATGACCTGCATGAGAATTTTCCCTGCTCCAAAAATATTGTATGGAGTTAGCAAATCATAGGTTTTACCCGGTTCTAAGGGTGCAATTTCTGCTCGTGATTCAATGTCTTCAGCCAGCAGACGAATCAGTTTAATTTTATCAAGATGTGAAAGTTCCTGGATACTGGGGAGTAGTTCTGTAAGTGTCATATTGAAGACAAAGTAAGAGTTGATGGTATTATAGCTAAGTTGCTAGAAACCGGGTTTCCTAAATCCCCTCTCTATGTGTTCAAGAGAGGGGAAAACGTCGAAGCAGCTTATGGGCTAAAGTATTTGGAAACCGGATGGTGGGTAATAATCGCGCTTGTCGATTGTTCGGGATAGATTTGTTCGCTCTCGTCCATATACATATTAATGCGATCGCTCCCCAAAAGCTCCAATTGCTTATACTGGTCTTCCATATTCGGACAAGCAGGATAGCCGAAACTATAGCGGGAACCGTGATAGCGCTGTTTGAACATATCGCGCACATTATCTGGCTCTTCATCTCCAAAGCCTAATTCACGGCGAATTTTAGCATGGAGCCATTCTGCCATCGCTTCGGCAGTTTGCACAGCCATACCATGGAAATAAAGATAATCGGAATAGCGATCGCCCGCAAATAACTTCTGTGCATATTCCGTCGCCACTTCTCCCACCGTTACCGCGTGCATCGGGAACACATCCATCACCCCGCTCTCCTTGGGGGCAAAGAAATCGGCAATACAGTGGTAAAGTGGAAAAATGATTTCATAGATTAGACGAAAATAACTTGATTAGCAAAATCCTCTAATTCTCCAATTTTAGCATATACTTCTAACTCCTCTACCGCATAGCCAATAGAGATTTTGGGACTGAGAAAGAAGATTCCTGTAAAATATTCGCGGTTGTCACTACAATTTTTAGCTAAAACCAGAAAATCATGGTCAGTGGTTACCAGGGGACGATTAAGTTCCACAGAGCGGCTCAAAATAATTTCATCAATAGCATTACTTCTATCGTCTTCTTGAGCAGTCAATACATCAACCCCTCTCAGTTGCAGACCAATTTTAATTGCTCGATGAACTGGAGCATCAAAATAGTAACAGATTGCCATTTTTATCCCTGTTGTCCCCGTTTTGCCTGAAGCTTTTGTTTAAAATTGGAGCTATAATGACCGATTCCCCTTTGAATTAAGTCAGCTTGCAACGCTTGAATCGTGTGCTGTTCTTGAGCAATTTGGGCATCAATTTGGGATTGATAGGTGTAGTAATAGCTGAGGGCAGAGTAAATAGCAGCAAGGGAAATTTCAGGATGTTGAAAGTGCAGTTCTTCAGGACTCCAACCGTGGGCGTGTTTTTCTTGAATCAGTTGCGAAACGAAAACACGACTATTAGCAATTTTTGCCCGACTTTGAGCATGAATTTCCAGATATTGCCAAGTTAGGGGATTGTCTGTGGTGAAGGTCATATTCAGGATAAGGTAAGGGGTCATCCTATTATAACGAAGTTCCTAGAAATGCGGATGACAGTGACGAATAGATGGGTTGTAGATACCAATGTTTTAGTCAGTGCTTTGCTGTTTAAATCATCGGTTCCGTTTCAGGCGATCGCCTATCAACTAAAAATGGGTATGGGTTGGGGAGGAATTGCCTCTAGTGGCGGGTTAATTGGGGTCAACTAACATCTTCTGGTGGTGGATGTCGCCCAATTTCATAATCTGCTGCTCGAATACCTAAAATTCGTTCTCGATTCAAGGCTAATGCCTCAATAGTAGCTCGTCCAGTGGGAGTCATACCAATAAGTTGTAAACAATCGTCAGACCAACGGAAATGTTGCCGCCACTGATCGCACCTTGGATTATATAATGCAACGCTTTCCCCCGATTGAGGATCGATCGCAGCTTGAGAGCAACCCTTGCGACGGTTGCAGTGAAAACAGGCCAGAGCCAGGTTATTCAGGCCATTAGAACCACCTTCAGCGAGGGGAACAACATGATCGATGGTAAACTGAACATATTGCCACTGTTCTGAAGCATGACAGTATTCACACAAGCCTTTAGCCCGTTGTCTGACTTCCGCTTGTGTCTGTTCAGAAATCCAAGGACGAGACACGATCAACTTTTAAGATTGAGGACTAGAAGACAGCGCCAGATTGCGAATTGTGCGATTCACAAAGCTCAAATAATCATCAACTTCTTCATAAGCATCTAACTCCTGTTCCTCTAACTCAGTTAAACCTTCAAACTTTTGCTTATCTAAGAGACTCTCGATCCGAGATTGTACATTTCCTGACGCTCGAAAAATAGGAATTCCAGATTGTAACTCAATCCGGACTGCTCCCTCTAGGGGTAGGGAAGCGGGTAAAGAGTTTAAAGGGGGTAGGGTAGAATTGGATGATCTCATCATTCCTTTGAATCCATTAGTCTAGTTTTAGGTAGTGTTGGCTGTTCAGATCGCTAATTACGTTGATTGCGAATTTCTTCGGATCTGGAGAAAGCTTGCTGATGATCCCTCATCATTCCTAAATCCTTAAAATGGTTTATAGCGTTTTCAATATATTCTAATGCTTTAGTAAAGTTATTTCTTGCTTGTTCTAGCTTCGCCTGAGAAACTGCACAGTAAGCAATTCGCCTTTTATCCTTATTATCTCCGACTTCTGTAGCAACAGTTTCTAATAACTTTTCTGCATATTCTAATTTGCTGTCATTGATGGCAATATCAGCTAAAATTCTTTTTACATAATTAGCATTCCGTGAACCTGTTACTATTTTACTGGTGCTTTCAATAACTTTTTCACATACCAATTTTGATTCATAATATCGTTTTTGCATAAACAGTAATTCTGCTCGTTCACGATCAATGTAGATTTGGTACTTCAGCTTTTGTTGATCGGATAACTTCAAGTTTTCGTCTAAATTTTGTTGTTCAATATCGAGCCAACCATGAGCTTCTTCATATTTTTCTAGGCGATTATACAATCCAGCCAAATGATTAAGTAAATAATCTAAATCTTCAAAGTTGCTATGCTGACGTAAATCCCAAGCTTTCAATAATAGTTCTTCTGCTTCTTGCAATTGTTCAGGTTTTCCCATTAATAGTAAGGTTCGTCCTCGACGAGATAGAGTATTAACAGCCGTTGAATAATCTTCTTTGATCAGAGACCTTTCACTGAGATAACTCAGCCAAGATAATCGATCTTTCCAACGACCACGCAAGTTTGCATAATTGTTGAGATATGACCATATTTCTTTCAACTGTTCATAACGATCATCATCTTTACAAAAAAGTAAAACACCAACTATATTAGTCCATTCTTTCTCAATTTCTTTATAACCTATCTTAAATCTCTCAGGCTTGTTTTCATATTGTTCATATTGTTCTTTGGCAAATTGAATATACCAATCAACCCATCGATCGAGTGCCTTTTTTTTGAATTCTTGATTTTTTTGCAGTTCAGCTAGGGCATACTCTCTTGTTAACGGTAACATCCGATATCGACCATCGGTATGTCGGATCATCGAAACTTGGCGTAAACGTTCAATTCCATCATCAAAAATTTTAGATCGCTCATTTTCTAATCCCGCAACAAAAAGAATACTTGGTTTAGGAGCTGGGCTTTTATAAATAGCAATGGACATTAGTATGTAATAAGCTACCTTGCTTCTCTTTTGAAGATCACTTACAGCTTCCTTAAAACAAAAAGCAACTAATTCATCATCTTGGAAATCTAAGCTTGCCCACTCTTCTTCTTGATTAGGTAATAAATCCTTTTGTCTTTGAATTTCTAAGGTGTTCACGATTGCATCTATATGACTTCCTATGGCTAAACGTCCTATACTATAAATAATTGCCAGTGGAATTCCTTTAGTTGCTCTATATAAAGTTTTTTTCTGTACTGGACTTAAATCAGTAATACCTTTTTCTTGAAGTTGTTGCTCAATAAGTAAGAGGCTTTCTTTTTCCGTTAAAGCATCTAATCGAATTGGTGCATATCCATAGCGCTCGCGAGTAGTTATCACAGACTTAATCGGCAACGGATCTAAAAAAGCGAAAATTCTATCTTTTTCTTGGATTGTCTCCAAATTATCAACAATTAGCAGTACATTGCCTTTGCTCTTTAAAGATCTTTTGAGGATTGAAATATAATTATTGTTGCTGTTTACATCCATATTAATAATTGCTGGATCGTCCAACACATCAGCTATAGTTCGATAAATCTCTTGAAGAGTTCTGGACACTGTGAGCTTTTTAATAGATTTACCGTTTAACAATTCCGATTCTTTTGCTGAAACAAAAATAATCAAGTCAAATAAAGGGATTTCACAGCCTACATCACCTTTTTGACCGATCGTATTTTGCGTTTGTCCATAAACTTTATACTCAAGGCAGCAATATGCGGCCTCTAGAACCAAGGCAGTTTTTCCTACTCCTGCAATCCCATCAACTTGAATAATCTTGCTATAATCTGGTGACAGGTGGTTCATAAGTTTACATAATTTATCTTGACGACCAATGAAGGGATTGGCTTGAGGAGGTAAGTTATGATCGTCACGCTGACTGAGTGCAAGCCGATTTCGTGAAACCTGATTTTCTGGGGGGGATTTGCGTTCTTGCTTAACTGCTCCAATCACAATCTGCCATTCTTCAGGATCGACAACATCTTCAGGTTGTAGTTCTAACACTTCAGTTACTTTTCTTACCGTGTATGGTTCAACTGCCCTATTATAAGTAATAAAATTTTTAACGGTATATTCACTAACTCCCGCAGCCTTGGCAATTTCTTCATGTTTGAATGTTAACTTCTTCTTCTGGTCTTTTAATCGCTGAATACCTTCAGGAGTCGCTGCAATGCTTCTAGGCTTGGGGGATGTACTCATTTTCAGAAAGCCTCACTCATCCTTGTCCAGGATATCTCAAGAAAGGGTAAGAAAGAGTAAGTTTAACGATCTTTAACGATCTTACCTGAATGTCTACTGGAAAATACTTAGATTTCTTGCCATGCTTGAGTTGTAGAACTCAGAACTTGATTATGCAACACATTAAAGAGATTCTTGCCAACATGACAGCTAATTCTCTGTCTGTGCATCATGAGCAGTTGCCTGCGATGGTTGAAAAGGCGATCGCCACTTCTCAAGTCCCTGTTCATACTTTGGGCTATTCGCTGATTTGGCACGTTCCCGCTACCCAGCTGTCCGCAGCTCAACCGCATATCCACGGACTGATTGAACCCTATTGTGGTTATAATGCCTCTCTCTCTGATGGCAACTGGTTTGATCGGAAAAATAATCGCTGGTGTCCTGAACCCATTGTACTCGTTAAATCTTATATGACGGGGGATGTGTTACAGCAGCATTTACCCACAACTTTACAGCGTTCGTACTCAATGGGTAAAGCATTGGAACAAAGTGCGATCGCCCTCGAAATTATCCTAAATAATCTTATGCTCACTATTCCTACTGATGACTAATCTCAGAAACTGGGTTTCTGGTTATAAGGAGGTCAAAGGAACCAAGTAGGGTGGGCAGATGATTTGGCGATCGCTCACGACTCATTATTTCAACTTGCCCACCCTAAGCTCTTAATTGTTGAGTGGCATAATGATCGGAATAGTTTGGTTTCTGTGTTTCCGATAGATTTGAAAATCGCTATCTAGGGTAATAATTTGGCTATCTTCATACATCTCGCTCATTCTCACTAAACAGGCATCGGCTAATGACATGGGTACTGAAGCATAGCGTTGCATAAGTTCGTTTACAGCTTCTATCTCTTGGTTTAGGCTAAAGGGGATGACAATATGTCCTTGTTGGATTAAGTTTAAGATCGTTGCTTGTCCTTGATGAATTCTGCGGGCGAGAAAACAGGCTTCTGTGATCACAGCTTCGTTGGTTATAACGGGGGCGGTGATGTTTGAGAATTGGGTAACTGCCCAAGTGTGAAATTTATCTTTTGGCAAGAGAAAAGCAATTAAAGCTCCCGTATCTACAATAACTTTCCTACTCATTGACCCAATTCTTCTAAATATTGGGGATTGTGGGACAAATCCTCTAAGTCACTATCGAGACAACCGATAAATTCTTGAGCGGCTTCTGCAAATGACACTTGAGAGTTGTCTAGGGTTTTAGATGTTTTTTGCTGCTGGCTAGATTGGTATTCTAAGAATTCTATGAATTCAATCACCTTTTGCCATTGCTCAGGGGGCAGTTGTTGGATTTTTTGGATTGCTGTTTCTAGGGTAGGCATGGTTCTGAATGAGACATTTTGTAGATACTGTCTTGGATGTCAAGGGGCGGGTTTCAAACCCGCCCCTACAATAGACTATTTTATTGCCCCAATTCAGATTAAGGTAGCTTATGGGCTGAAGTATTTGGAGACGGGATGGTGGGTGATAATGGCGCTGGTGGATTGTTCGGGATAGATTTGCTCGCTCTCGTCCATATACATATTAATGCGATCGCTCCCCAAAAGCTCCAATTGCTTATACTGGTCTTCCATATTCGGACAAGCAGGATAGCCGAAACTATAGCGGGAACCGTGATAGCGCTGTTTGAACATATCGCGCACATTATCTGGCTCTTCATCTCCAAAGCCTAATTCACGGCGAATTTTAGCATGGAGCCATTCTGCCATCGCTTCGGCAGTTTGCACAGCCATACCATGGAAATAAAGATAATCGGAATAGCGATCGCCCGCAAATAACTTCTGTGCATATTCCGTCGCCACTTCTCCCACCGTTACCGCGTGCATCGGGAACACATCCATCACCCCGCTCTCCTTCGGTGCAAAGAAATCCGCAATACACAACCGACGGGAGCGTTTTTGGCGGGGAAACTCAAAAGTATGTTTCACCGTTTTTGCCATTCCCCCCTTCATTTCCTCAGCATCATAAATAAACACCGTATTGCCTTCCGACTGAGCTGGAAAATAGCCATAAAGGGCTTGGGGCTTCAAGATATTTTCGTTGAGAATCTTCTCTTTCCACTCGTCTAAGATAGGATAGACTTTCTCTTGCAAGAACTCGTCATATTCTTCGCGAGATTTATCCTTGGGCTTGCGGAACTGCCATTGCCCCACAAACAAAGCTTGCAAATCTAAATACCAAAAGACCTCTTCTAAAGGAATATCTTCCGGTTGCAAAATCTGACTCCCCCAGAAGGGAGGAGTCGGACGGGGAATATCAATTTCCACGGCTTCCGAACGTCGGGTATCAATCACCTCGGGTTCTGAGGGTTCTGATTCTGCTGCTGTTTCTTCGCCCGTTTCCTCCACTGGTGCATAGCGATTTCCATTGCCTACTTCATCCAAAAAGCCTTGGAAGTCATCCCAATTATTTCCCGCTTTCGCCGGCATCAATTTGTCCATAAACGTCAAGTCAGAAAAGGCATCTTTGCCATAAACCACTTGACCTTTATAGGCATTTTGGCAATCCTGATAGACAAATTTTGGCGTTAAAGCCGCTCCCCCCAAAATCACGGGAACCGTAATCCCTTGCTCGTTAAACGCTTCCAAATTATCTTTCATAAATGCCGTCGATTTCACCAGTAACCCACTCATGGCGATACAGTCGGCATTATGTTCGCGATAGGCATCAATAATATTATCAACCGGTTGTTTAATACCCAGATTCACCACTTTGTAGCCGTTATTAGAAAGGATGATATCCACCAAATTCTTGCCGATATCATGGACATCCCCTTTCACCGTGGCAATCACAAAGATTCCTTTGGAACTATTTCCCGATTCTGATGTTTCCATAAGCGGTTCTAGAAAAGCCACCGCAGATTTCATGGTTTCTGCTGATTGCAACACAAAGGGAAGTTGCATCTGTCCCGAACCGAACAGATCCCCAACCACTTTCATTCCATCAAGCAGAAAAACGTTAATAATTTCCAGGGGCGGATACTGTTCTAAAGCCTTTTTCAAAGAATCTTCTAAACCAATACGCTCGCCATCGATGATATGGTTTTTCAGGCGCTCTTCAATGGGCAGATTTTCATCCACGGAGCGATCGCGCTTCGCCTTTTTCCCGGCAAAGATTTTGGTCAGTTCAGCCAGGGGATCGTAGGTACAAATATCACCATCAAATTCCCGTTGGTCATAGATTAGTTTGCGACAAACTTCTTGATGTTCTGGTTCAATTTTCGCCAGGGGTAAAATCTTGCTGGCGCTGACAATGGCGCTATCTAATCCCACTTGCATGGCTTCATGCAAGAACATGGAGTTGAGAACAATCCGGGAGGCGGCGTTTAAGCCGAAGGAGATATTGGAAACACCGAGTAAAATATGACATCCAGGTAATTCTTCCCGAATCCGGCGAATCGATTCTATGGTTGCTTTCCCGTTTTCTCGGTCTTCTTCGATTCCAGTGGAAACAGGTAAGGCGAGAGTATCAAAGAAGATTTCGTGGGCGGGAATCCCATACTCAACGGCTTGATCGTAAGCCCGTTTAGCAATTTCAAACTTCTTATCCGCTGTTCGTGCCATGCCATCCTCATCAATGGTTCCCACCACAACCCCAGCGCCGTATTTTTTCGCCAGTTCTAAGACCTTCAAAAACCGGGGTTCTCCATCTTCATAGTTGGTGGAATTGAGGATACATTTTCCGCCAGCAACTTTTAACCCCGCTTCCATTTTTTCCCACTCAGTAGAATCTAACATTAAGGGCAGGGTATTATTGTTGACCAAACGGGAGGCGAGTTCGTTCATATCGCGCACCCCATCTCGACCCACATAATCGACGTTGACATCTAAAATATGGGCCCCTTCTTTGACTTGGGCTTTACCTAAAGAAACCAAACCATCCCAATCTTCATTATTAAGCAAGGTACGGCATTTTTTGGAGCCACTGGCATTGAGTCTCTCTCCAACAATTAAGAAGGAATTCTCTTGCTCGTAGGGTTGGGGACTATAAATAGAAGCGGCTGAGGGTTCAAAGACGGGATAGCGTTCTTTGGGTTGTAGGGTAGTCGCAATTTCGGCTAACTGTTGAATATGATCGGGACGGGTTCCACAACATCCACCAATCACTTGCACGCCCCAATCTTCAACAAACCGATTGAGGGCCATGCGTAGTTCCATGGGGGTGAGTTTATAATGGGCATGACCGCCGACATTTTCGGGGAGTCCGGCGTTGGGAATGCAGGAAACGACGAAGGGAGAATGTTCGCAGAGATATTTAATATGATCGGCCATGCGATCGGGGCCGGTAGCGCAGTTTAAGCCTAAAATATCAATCTTGTAGGGTTCGAGAATAGTGAGAGCTGCACCAATTTCGGAACCGACTAACATGGTTCCCATGACTTCCATGGTGATGGAAACCATGATTGGGCGACGTTCTCCTCTACGTTCAAAAACAGTTTCTACAGCATTTAAGGCGGCTTTTATTTGCAGAACGTCTTGACACGTTTCAATAATAAAGAGGTCTACTCCCCCATCATATAAGCCTTCGGCTTGTTCGATAAAGGCGGCTTCTAAGGTATCAAAATCAATATGACCTAATGTAGGGAGTTTGGTTGTCGGCCCCATGGAACCTGCTACGAATCGGGGTTTTTCTGGGGTAGAGAATTCCGCTGTGATGCTTTTAGCCAGTTCTGCGGCGGCTTTATTGAGTTCGTAGGCTTGGTCTGCTAGGTCATATTCAGCGAGGACAATGGAGGCTGCTCCAAAGGTATCGGTTTCGATGACATCGCATCCGGCACTGAGGAAATCACGGTGAACTTTGGCGATAGCCTCTGGCTTAGTTTTGATTAAATATTCATTACACCCTTCATATTCTGGGCCTCCAAAGTCATCTGCGGTTAAGTTTTGGACTTGGAGATTGGTTCCCATCGCGCCATCAAACACGATGACGGGACGTTCTGGACTGTGTAGACGGTTCAGGAAGGCACTATTCATGGGAACGGTTTTGAAAAAGTTGACAAGCTTATTTCTTTATTGTACCGGCGATCGGGAGATGGGGGAATAGTAGGAGACTTTAGACACGCGGATGTGATATGAAATCCTTAGATGTTTGCTAGGGATAGAGGAGATCCATGATGTATGATTTCACAATCATTGGTGGCGGAATTGTTGGTTTAGCCACAGCGATGGCATTGAACAATCGTTTTCCGAATGCCCAAATAGCGGTATTAGAAAAGGAGCCTCAATTAGCTTTCCATCAAACCGGGAATAATAGTGGGGTTATTCATTCGGGAATCTATTATAAACCGGGAAGCTTGAAAGCGCGGTTTAGCCGTGCCGGAGCAAAATCCATGGTGGAGTTTTGCCAACAGCATGATATCCCCCATGAGGTTTGCGGTAAAGTGATTGTTGCTACAGCACAAGAGCAGTACCCCCAATTAGAAAAGCTCTATCAGCGCGGGTTGGACAATGGGTTAGAAGTGGCGAAAATCACGGCAGAAGAAGTGCGGGAAATTGAACCCCATGTGCGCTGTTTAGCCGGAATTAAGGTCAAATCAACCGGCATTGTTGACTATCGCCAAGTTTGTGAAAAATATGCCCATTTGATTACCCAATCTGGGGGGGATCTCCACCTGAATACCAAGGTGGCAAACTGGCAAGACAGGAGAGAAAGCATTATTTTAGATACCTCTAAAGGGGAAATTGAAGGCAAATTTGTGATTAATTGTGGGGGGTTATTTAGCGATCGCCTCACCCAGATGAGTGGGATGCAACCCCAAGCCAAAATTATTCCGTTTCGCGGTGAATATTACGAATTAAAGCCGGAAAAACGCTCTTTGGTCAAAAATCTCATTTACCCAGTTCCCAATCCACAATTCCCCTTTTTAGGCGTTCACTTTACTCGCATGATTGATGGCTCTGTCCATGCCGGCCCCAATGCGGTGTTAAGTTTAAAACGGGAAGGCTATCGAAAAACGGATATCAATCTGGCTGATGTGGCTGAAATGCTAATCTATCCTGGACTGTGGAAACTCGCCGCTCAACATGGCAAAGAAGGGGTTAAAGAAATTATCCGTTCCTTTAGTAAGACGGCTTTTGTCCATAGTCTGCAACAATTGATTCCCGAAGTGCAAGCTGAAGATGTAATTCCTACCCATGCTGGGGTTCGCGCTCAAGCTTTGAAACCTGATGGGGGACTGGTGGATGATTTTTTGATTGTCCAGGATAACCGGAAAATGCATGTTTGTAATGCCCCTTCTCCGGCTGCGACAGCTTCCCTAGAAATTGGTCAGGAAATTGCCGCACAAGTTCCTGAACTTGATTGAGTTCATCAATATTCATAAATGGTCAAATAGTGATACTATATCGGATGACATTGAAGTAGGGCGATAAGACATATTTCTTAAGCTCTCATGCAGTAACTACACTCGACAAGTGCTACAAATTGTAGAGTTTAAATCTTGTAATCCTCTATTGTATCTAAAATTTAAATGAAGACAATCAGTAAAAGTCTTTTGCTAGAAAGACCTGTCTCCTATCCGGCAAAGGGCTTTTTTCGCAAATGATACACTGGACGGAGAACCTGCATGGGCATTGCCACTGTTAACCCAGCAACGGGAGAACCTTGCGAAACCTTTTGTGCGCTCACAGATGCTGAACTAGAGCAGAAATTGGCTTTAGCACAACAAGCCTTTTTAGAGTATCGTCAGACTTCCTTTGCCCAAAGAGCGACTTGGCTCAAGCAAACAGCCGATATTGTGGAAGCAGACGCGGAAAAGTTTGGCAAAATTGTTACTACAGAAATGGGGAAACCCATTAAGCAAGCGATCGCCGAAGTGAAAAAATGTGCCTTGGTTTGTCGCTACTATGCTGAGAACGCTGAAGATTTCCTCAGTCCCACCTATACCGAAACCGATGCGAGTCAAAGCTTTGTCGCTTACCATCCCTTGGGAGCCATTCTAGCAGTGATGCCTTGGAATTTTCCCTTCTGGCAAGTGTTCCGCTTTGCGGCTCCCGCACTCATGGCTGGTAATGTGGGACTGCTCAAACATGCCTCCAATGTGCCCCAATGCGCGATCGCCCTGGAAGAGATTTTTACCCAAGGGGGGTTTCCTCCAGGAGCATTCCAAACTTTGCTAGTTGGAGCAGATAAAGTTGCCCAAATTGTTGCTGATGACCGGGTAAAAGCCGCGACCTTAACCGGCTCAGAACTGGCTGGAGCGAGTTTAGCCTCCATTGCAGGAAAACACATTAAAAAAACGGTCCTGGAACTCGGTGGAACTGACCCCTTCATTGTTTTAGAGAGCGCCGATCTGGAGGCGGCTGTCGCTACGGCTGTGACGGCTAGACTGCAAAATAACGGCCAATCTTGCATTGCGGCTAAACGGTTTATCCTGCTTGAGGCGATCGCCGATCGCTTCCAAAATGCCTTGTTAGAACAATACCGACAACTGAAGATCGGTGACCCCATGGACGAGGCGAATGATATCGGCCCCTTAGCGACTCCCAGCATCCTCACAGAACTCGATCGGCTCGTGCAAGCCTGCGTCAGTCAAGGTGCAGACGTTCTGATTGGCGGTCAACCCAAGAGAGATCGCCCCGGGAACTACTACCCGCCCACCATTTTAGCCAACATTCCCCCCGGAACTCCCGCAGATACCGAGGAATTTTTCGGCCCCGTTGCCTTACTGTTCCGAGTCAAAGATATTGACGAAGCCATTACCCTGGCTAACTCCACCTCCCTAGGACTAGGAGCCAGCGCTTGGACAAATAATCAACAAGAGCGCGATCGCCTAATTCGCGACCTAGAAGCTGGAGCTGTCTTCATCAATGGCATGGTCAAATCTAATCCTCGTCTCCCCTTCGGGGGTATCAAGCGCTCCGGGTACGGCCGAGAACTGAGCGTCGAAGGCATCCGAGAATTTGTCAACCTCAAAACCGTTTGGATCAAATAAGGGCAAGGGAATAGGCCATAGGCAATAGGTAAAACACAGTTGTTCCTACTCCCTATCCCCCCATCTCCCTATCCCCCCATCTCCCCATCCCTCTATCCCCCATTCCCATGAATACCGCAGAATTACTAATCCGTTGTTTAGAAAACGAAGGCGTTAAATACATCTTTGGACTTCCTGGAGAAGAAAATATGGCAGTGTTAAAAGCACTGACTAAATCCTCCATTCAATTTATTACCACCCGCCACGAACAAGGCGCAGCCTTCATGGCCGATGTTTATGGCCGTCTCACGGGTAAAGCTGGCATTTGCCTGTCCACCCTTGGCCCAGGAGCCACAAACCTAATGACCGGGGTTGCTGATGCCAACCTTGATGGCGCTCCCCTAGTCGCCATTACCGGCCAAGTGGGTACAGACCGGATGCATATTGAATCCCATCAATATCTCGATCTGGTCTCCATGTTTACTGCTGTAACCAAGTGGAATACCCAAATTGTGCGCCCCAGCAATACGAGGGAAATTGTGCGTCGAGCCTTCAAAATTGCCCAAACGGAAAAACCGGGAGCAGTTCATATTGACTTACCCGAAAATATTGCTGACATGCCAGCAGAAGGCGACCCCTTAAAACGAGATAAAATAGATAAGTTTTATTCGGCTTATCATAGCCTCAATGAAGCCGCTTTAGTGATTTCTAAAGCCAAATTCCCCATGATTTTAGTGGGCAATGGAGCCATTCGAGCTAATGCCCATGAAGCCCTAACGGAGTTTGCCACCCATTTGAATATTCCAGTGGCTAATACTTTTATGGGCAAAGGTGCAATTCCCTATACTCATCCCTTATCCCTTTGGACAACCGGATTGAAACAACGAGATTTTATCAGTTGTGCTTTTGACCGTACCGATTTAGTGATTGCCATTGGCTATGATTTGATTGAATATTCCCCGAAAAAATGGAATCCCAATAACAAAATTCCTATCATTCATATTGGGGCAAAACCAGCCGAAATTGATAGCAGCTATATTCCCGAAGTGGAAGTAGTGGGAGATATTTCAGATTCGCTTTTGGAAATTCTGCGGCGCTGCGAGCGATCGGAAAAACCCGATCCCTATATTCATCAATTGCGCTCGGAAATTCGTGAAGATTACGAACAATATGCCAACGATCCAGGGTTCCCAGTCAAACCCCAAAAAATCATCTATGATTTGCGGCAAGTGATGGAGCCAGAAGATATTGCTATTTCTGATGTGGGCGCTCACAAAATGTGGATGGCTCGCCATTATCACTGCGATCGCCCCAATACCTGTATTATTTCTAACGGTTTTGCCGCTATGGGGATTGCCATTCCAGGAGCGATCGCCGCGAAACTGGTTTATCCCGATCGCAAAGTCGTCGCCGTTACTGGTGATGGGGGATTCATGATGAACTGCCAAGAACTCGAAACCGCCCTGAGAGTAGGAACACCCTTTGTGACTATCATCTTTAATGATGGCGGTTATGGGCTAATCGAATGGAAACAGGAAGACCAATATGGTGAATCTGCCTTCATTAAATTTACTAACCCTGACTTCGTTAAATTGGCGGAAAGTATGGGATTAAAAGGATACCGAGTAGACGCTTCGGAAAACTTATTGCCCATCCTCAAAGAAGCGTTAGAACAAGACGTTCCTGCTGTGATTGACTGCCCTGTAGATTATCGAGAAAATGCTCGCTTTAGCAAAAAATCCGGGGGCTTAAGTTGTCCTATTTAGACACTTTAGGGTATGGAGATCGCTTGTAGGGTAAACTTGCAGGCGATCGCTATATCAATTAAAAATTAAAAATGGGTATGGCTTACAGCGCTTTGCGATGTTATGAGGGACAGTGTTGAATCCTCAAAGCTATGTACCAAAAGCCTATTCCCTATTCCCTAGCGCAAAGCGCTATATTACAAAATAGTTAGATAAGTTTCTGTTGGAGTAATCGGTAAAGGTTTTAGAGTACGATTATTTAAGTCTATTTCTAAGCCTAACAATTCCAAGGGAATAACACCTAAAAGAGGGTCTCGACCTCCTGGTAATGCTAAACACTCAAAGGTTCCTTGGCGATCGCCAATTGATAAGGTAGCATCCCGGAAAATCCCAGCTTTACCGATTCCCATCGCTGTTGCTACATCGACTTCTCTCAGAAGTTTGAGTCCAAGTTGAGCGATCGCCTCTTCTGGCAAGCATAAGGTCGTCGCACCAGTGTCAACTAATACGTCTTTTAGAGTGATTGAGCGGATTTGATCTTCAGCAATTACCCTAGCTTCTGCTAAAATCTCATCGGCGCGATTGGTAACGGTTAGGTTTGTGAATACTTTTCCCATGCTACTGTCCTTCATCTGGCTCATATTGGTTCACTCTGTTGATCGTAGTAATGTATTTTTACTAGGGAACGAAATGTTGCATTAATCACAGATTTCTACAGGCAATCGCTGCTCTCTTCATCGGTAAATACAGGCGGCCAAATTTCGTTAATTTTTATTGACCAACCTGGTAAAAGTTCGGGAATCGTTAGCTCTTGTTTATCTCGTAAAATAATGGGTTCAGCATTCGCGCGATAAAGGGTTACTGTTTGCCGATCGGGATCGATCAGGAGACCAACCAAACTACCGAGACTGAGGAATAATTTAACTTTGTCTTCGAGTGATTTTATGCGATCGCTTTGAGATTTAATTTCAACCACTAAATCGGGAACCAGATCGCCGAAATAACGAGGGGTTGTTTTCAGTCGTGCAGCACGTACAAACGAAACATCCGGTGCTTTGAGGTCCCTATTGGGTAAGATGAAGCCACCAGAGGAATCAAAGACTCGTCCTAAACGTCGAGGATAAACCCAAATTGCGAGTAAACTAGACAACAGAACAGTTATTTCACTAGAAACAATATCTGAAGGCCCCATAACAATAATTTTTCCATCTTCAAGTTCTACGCGGTAATCTTGGCCAGATGCCTCGAGAATAGCCTGTACTTTTTCAAGGTCTTTTACGCTCATGCATGACATAATTGAATCTCCTGGATAGGCGACAAGAGCTATGTTAATTCTAGCGCTGCACGCTGGTAATGGGTAATAGGTAATTGGAACCTCGATAATGGGTAATACCGCTTTTCCTTTAAAATCGCCAAGTGCTGTATATTAAATATGCAGAGGTTAAATGTATCAAGTTATGGCTGAGTTAAATCGAGTCATTCAGATACTGAAAAATCAATTACGAGCTATATTATCTAATCCTACCCGGACTCGGCTTCTCGATCCCTATTATCGGTTTCAATCCTTAGAAGAAATCGCTTTAGCGGCTCAATTTGGGATCAAAATTGATGTCAATCAAGCCACGGTAGATGATTGGTTACGGTTACCTCTTTTATCGATTCATCAAGCCCGATCGCTCGTTCATCTCACTCAAACAGGAGTACAATTCTACCGTTTAGAAGATATTGCTGCAGCCCTAGCTTTACCCGTAAAACGATTGCGTCCAATTGAGCCGATTTTACAGTTTTGTTATTACGATCGCAGCCTAGAGTTAAATGTGAATCAAGCGTCTTTATCAGAACTTGTACAAATTCCGGTCATCGATCGCTCCCTAGCTGAAGCAATGATTACCCAGAGGGAGCATCAGGGAGACTATCAAGATTGGGTCGATTTTCAACGTCGCCTCAGTTTATCTGGAGAGCAAATTATGGCCTTGCTCCCCTATTTACGCTTCATTGCGTCTAAGCCAATCAATGACGAATAATTTCTAGACGATCGAGAGGCCAAAAGCGAACAACAGCGCGACCTATAATATTTTTCTGGGGTAAGAACTTCCAAATATGGGAATCATTACTATCGTTGCGGTTGTCTCCCATAACAAATAATCGCCCCTCGGGAACAAGTTCTGGCCCCCAGTGATATTCTGGCGGTTCAGCAATATAATCTTCTTGAATCGGTCGATCGTTCAGATACACTTTACCTCCAGAAACTTCGACAGTTTGCCCCGGTTGACCAATGACTCGTTTAATAAAGGCTTGATCTTTGCGATATCCTTGAGCTTGGAGTTGGGGTGGGGGTTCAAAAACAACGATATCACCCGTTTCAGGGGGATGGAAATGATAGGAAACCTTTTCAATCACTAGGCGATCGCCGACTGCTAAGGTAGGAAACATAGAATCTGACGGAATAAAGCGGGGTTCGGCGATCGCCGTCCGTACCAATAGCGCTATGATCGCCGCGATCGCGATAATCACTACATTTTCCCGATGCTGATTCCATACTTTCCCCAAACCCGAAAGAGAGGATTTTGAAGGTTCTGTCATTTCAATTAACAACGAAAGTTTTATATCACAAGTCTCTCATTTTACCTAATGGCAGGTTATTCTCGCAATACCTATCGTCAAACGTTACTTCTTTTCGAGGGGATATACTCTAGGAGCAAATTTGCTCCTAGGGAAAAAGTCAGCAAATCTTATTAAGGATGAGGGGCACTCGGATCTAAGAGGTGCTGTTTATAAGCTGCCCATCCACCATATTTAGAAATATCTAGCCAACCATAGCTTTCAATCAGTTTTTGAGGGTAAAGCATGGCAGAAATTTCTGAGCCATCTTCTAGTTTTATTTGGCCTTCATATAATCCAGGGGGTTCATTCGCCATCAGATTATTATATTGCTCAATTGTAAGTTCATAAATTTCTCCTGGAATCGAAATTCCACCTTCAGAAACCTCATAAATTCCTGGATGCAAATCGTCAACAGAATAGAGGCGATAGAGTGGTAAAGTTTGAGTAACACAAATCAAATGGGCACCTTGCAGATTTTGATGATCGGGTTGTCCAGTGAGGGCTGAACCACAAATAAAAAATCGTTTAGTGTCTACCATAGTTTAAGAAATTTTCAATTTATACTAGACTAGCTAAATGCCATTCTATTTTAACAATAAGAAACTGACTTGTAAACAGCCAACGATTGCCCCTAATATTCCACCTAAGTTTACAATGGCTTGTAATTCACTGCGGACAATTCCATTAATCGCCATTTCCAAATTAGCGGGAGAGGTTGCATTAACGCGGTCAATAATCACCTGATCGATATCTAAAATGGGAATAACTTGGGCAATAATCAATTCCATATCTTTTTCTAAGTAGCGGTCTAAAACTAGCGCCAGTTCTTGGCTAACAATTTCTAAGGAGGATTGCATAATGCTCGAATTTTGCAGCCGAGTTAAGATCAAGGTCGCAATATTTTCCCAGTTAATGGAGTTACCTAAGCCTTGAATTAAGTCCGATCCTCGTTCTTGTAAATAAATTCTGACACTGTGCCGGATATTTTTACGCAGTTGCCGCACGGTGAGAACGGGTAAATTTTGTAGGGAAAGACTTTGTAACCATTGTTTGATCTTATGCTGAATCCCTAAAGCATCTATGAGTTCTTTTATTTTTTGGTTAGCTTCTTCCCGTTCATCTAAACAATAGTTACGGAGACGATGTAAGGCGTTTTTCAGCCCGAGGAGGTTGGCAACTACCCAATAGGTGCCGCTGGTTTTTTCTCGAAACCCTTCGTCAATGATTTGAATATTGTAGTCAGTGAGAAAGTCTATCAGGGCTTGGCGAATGGTATTCGGGGGACAGACAACATGAAAGAGCCATTCACACAGCGATCGCGCCTGAACTTCCGTTAAACTAAAATCTAACAAGACTTGATCGAAGATATGATTAATCTGGTCTTCGAGAAAATCTTCTCGACGAGCTAACACCCGAATTAAGCGCGGTAGGGATTGACCGAGTAAATCTTTGAGGATGCCAGCAAGAATTTTAATCGTTTTTTGCTCTTTGTCTGCCTCTAGCTGCTTTAAGGCTAACTGGAGTAACCAAAGAATAGCCGATTGAGTGCGCTCGGTTTGTAATAAGCGACGGGCTAAATTTTGCAGTTCCGTAGGGGTGAGCAAAGACCCCATGATCGTATCTGCAACTCTCTGAGCTAACCGTCCTTGGTTACTGGGAATTAAACCGGGAGTAAAGGGGAGTTTCCGTTTACCAATATAAATCGCTCGATAGGGGCGAAAGAGCATTTTAATAGCTAAATCATTGGTGAAATAGCCAATAATGCCACCAGCAATGGGAGGAGTGATGTATATCCAAAGATCTAGAAAACGCAAGGCTAAGACTAGGAATCAACAGATTTGGTAGCGACCAATACTCCCATCATACCGCCTGCGATCGGATAATGAACAGCATGGGTAAATCCAGCTTGGTAGGCCAGGTCAACTTGTTCGAGGCCAAGGGGAAAACGCTGGAGACTGGGGATAATGTACGCATATTCTTCTGTGAGTCCTTGTTGTTGGGCGTAAGGAACGACAATTTGATTCAGATACCACTGTTGAAATTGCTCGAGTAGGAGTTGGTTGGGACGATGGAAGTCCAGGATGGCAGCCGTTGCACCGGGCTTGAGGACACGATGGAGTTCTTGTAAGGCTTGGGGAATGCTGGAGACGTTGCGGAGTCCATAGCCCATGGTGGCAGCATTAAAGGTGCGATCGCTGAAGGGAAGATCGAGGACATCTGCTTCCATCCACTCGATGGGAGTCCAGGTATAGTGATTTTGGGCGATCGCCAGCAAATTCTGACAAAAATCCACCCCATACACTTGACCACTAGATCCCACTTGTCGAGCTAATAACCGCGTCAGATCGCCACTTCCACAGCACAGATCGATCGCCACCGAGCCGGGTTTGGCTCCACTCCACTGAACCGTCATTTGTTTCCAAATGCGATGTTGCCCTAAACTGAACCAGTCGTTCATCTGGTCATAAACTGGAGCAATACGATTAAAGATATCCTGAACCTGAGGCATGAGTCATTGAAAGGCAATAGGTAATAGGCAATAGGCAATAGGTAGTGGATAATAGGGAAATCATTCAGAAGTCTCCGTGTCCCCGTGTCTCCCTATCCCCCATTCCCCCATCCCCTAACCCATGGCAGCAATAAGCAAACCTACAAGTTGGGCAGAGGTATGAATAGAAATTTTTTCTTCCTCGCTCAGATTATACGCTTGCGTCCATTGTAGGGAAAGCAGAGCTAAGAGTTTTTGCTGATAGTAGATGGGCATAGCCAGATGGGCCTTAATCGGGCCATCAGCAAGTTCTGAATATTGAAGGGTAGCCGAAGATAAAGCTTCTTGAGTTAAGGCATCCGTACTTAAGTCAAGAAGCTCATCAGTACTGCTATAACGACCCACAGGAGAAGCTAATCCACCATCTTTAATAATTTGCAGGATACACCCTTGAGTTTCAAAGGCTTGAGCAAATACTTCGGCGATCGCCCCTAAAGCAGTCTCTAACTCTTGAGACTCTTCAGTTAACTTGACTAAAGTCGAGAGCAGTAGGGTTTGAGACTCACAAGCTTCTAACTCTTCCGTGCGCTGTTTAAGCAGATCGTAGGTTTGAGCCGCTCGATCAACTACTCCCTTTAATTCTGTCGGGTCCCAAGGCTTCGTAATATATTTATAAACCTGGCCGGAATTAATCGCTTCTACCAGATCTTCCACATCCGTAAACCCAGTCAGAATAATCCGCATGGTATTCGGATATTGTTCGACTGTCTGACTCAGGAACTCCGTACCCTTCATTTGGGGCATTCGCTGGTCAGAGATAATAACTGCCACTTCCCCTTCTGTGGCTAACACATTGAGCGCGTCTGCTCCACTTTCAGCTTTCGACACCTGAAATTCACGCCGAAAGGTTCGGTAAAGCAAGTCCAAATTATCCGGTTCATCATCTACGACGAGCATTTTTGGCTTTTTCCGTCGGCTCATACTCATAATTAGGGAACTAGTGGGCAATTGAGACCAGAACTGAGCAACTGGTCAATCTTAATCTTGACATCCACCCCTGCCTAAAGGCGAGGGGATTCCTAAACCTCACGATTT
>NZ_CEZBFX010000087.1:0-20771 GCF_982964205.1 Roseofilum sp.
GGATATTGTAGTCGCGTCTGCTCAAGCTTATGTCAACGCCCTCAACCGTCTGTCGGAAGCGTTGAAAAAAGATCGCCTTCACGCGCAACATGAAACTGCTGTGGTTTAATTAACGGGTCTGGATAAGGAGGCATTTTGATTTTCCTCCTTATCCATCTTAGAAATATCATTGTGTGTAGATAATGGCCGCAAGAAACCCGGTGTCTTTCCTGCCAAAGGGTTTATCGCAAACATTGCCAGGTTTGACGGGCGATCGCCCAATCTTCTTCCGTATGAATCACGTAAACGCGCACGGCAGAATCTGGAGTGGCAATATCCACATCCATGGGAGAGTTCGCATTTTTCTCCACATCTAACATTAATCCCAAAAACTCAAAGCCTTGACAGGCTCTTTGACGCACGTCTACTGAATTTTCGCCTACGCCTGCGGTAAAAACCAGAACATCTAATCCGCCCAAGCTGGCTAACATTTCACCGATCGCACTCCGCAGGCGATGAATATAGAGATCGAAGGCCAATTTTGCCCGTTCATTCTTCTCATTCATCGCTTGTAGAATGGTTCGCAGATCTGCCGACAGTCCGGAAACCCCTTTGAAACCGGATTCTTTATTCAGCATTCGGTCAATGCTATTGACATCAAAACCGCGATCGCGCATTAGATAGAAGATGATCGCCGGATCGATCGAACCGCTCCGGGTTCCCATCATCAGTCCCTCTAAAGGCGTAAACCCCATGGTGGTATTGACACTAATACCCTCTTTCACCGCAGCCAAAGAACAGCCATTGCCCAAATGACAGGTAATCATCTTTAACGACTCTAGGGGTTTTTCCATTAACTCAGCCGTACGTAGGGCACAATAGCGGTGACTGGTTCCATGGAAGCCATAGCGCCGCACCCCTTGCTCAAACCACTCATAGGGAATAGGGTATACCGCCGCTTCTGGGGGCATCTGGCTGTGAAAAGCAGTGTCAAATACTGCCACCTGGGGCACGTCGGGTAAGACCCTCTCCACAGCTTCTATCCCCTGCAAATTGGCTGGATTGTGCGATGGTGCCAGGGGGATGAGTTGGGTAATAGTGGCTTGGACTTCTGGGGTGATGCGGGTAGCTTCGGAATATTCCGTTCCCCCATGCACCACCCGATGACCAACAGCATTAATCTCCGAGAGGCTCTCTAAAACTTGGGTTTCTCCGCTCACCAGAGTTTGCAGGAGTTTAGAGATCGCCTCTTCCTTCGCATCACTGGGTAAGTTGGTTTCCTGCTCGATCCCATTCGCCTTGACTTTCATGACCCCATAGTCCGTGGCCACTGTCCAGTCAATGGTCGCTTCCCACAGGGGATGGGGAGGATGGGCCGGGAGTTGGTCTCCGGTAATGTCATATAAACAGCTTTTTTGGGAGCTGGAACCCGCGTTTAAAACCAGGATTTTCATGGGCTTGGGGAATTCAGAGGACAAATGGTTTGGGTTTGGATGGCAGTAATGGTGACGGTATTGATAATGTCGGTGACTGTACAGCCGCGACTGAGGTCATTGACGGGTTTACGCAAACCTTGTAAAACGGGGCCAATGGCGATCGCTCCTGTTTCCCGTTGGACGGCTTTATAAGTGTTGTTCCCGGTATTTAAATCGGGGAAAACTAAAACTGTGGCTTGTCCCGCAACCTCAGAATCGGGGATTTTTTGAGCGCCCACGTCTGGATCGACAGCGGCATCATATTGAATGGGTCCTTCGATTTTCAAATCGGGGCGTTTTTGTTGAGCTAAATGGGTGGCTTTCCTCACTTTTTCCACTTCTTCTCCTTTACCTGATTCTCCAGAGGAATAGGAGAGTAAGGCAACTCTGGGTTCAATTCCAAATCGTTTGGCAGTATCCGCAGAAGAGAGGGCAATTTCTGCTAATTGTTCGGCCGTGGGGTTCGGATTCACGGCACAATCTCCGTAGACCAATACCCGGTCTTCTAAACACATGAGAAAGACTGAAGAAACAATGGAACACTCTGGCTGAGTTTTGATAATTTGTAGCGCGGGGCGAATGGTATGTTGGGTAGTGTGGACGGCTCCAGAAACCATGCCATCGGCATCCCCACTATAGACCATGAGTGTACCAAAGTAGGAGACATCCATGATTAAGTCTTTAGCCATATCAAGGCTAAGATTTTTATGTTTGCGGCATTCATAGAGGGTTTCGGCATAGCGATCGAAGTTTTCACTTATGGCAGGATTGATAATTTGGACTTGGTTTAAATCCAGGCGAATATTATGTTTTTTCAGCGTTTGTTCAAGGCTTGAGAGGCTACCTAAGAGAGTAATATTCACTAAACCTTGGGATAACAGGACACTCGTCGCCTGCAATATCCGAGGATCGTTGCCTTCTGGAAGAACAATATGGCGTTTTTGGGCTTTGGCCTGTTGTACCAAGTTGTAGGTAAACATTTTCGGGGTCATGCCCTTGATTTTTATGCCTTCAATACGCTCTTCTAGTTCTTGTAAGTTAACGTAGCGATCGAAGGTTTCTATCGCCACATGGATTTTTTCGCGATCGCCACAGGTGAGGGAAATATGTAGATCGTGAATGGCTGAAGCCGTCGTATAGGTATCGCTTTTGACGCATAAAATAGGCGGTGGATCGGGTAAACCATCCAGGAGTTTGGCAATCACTCGGTGAGGTTTAATACCACAGGAAAGAACTAAACCGGCTAAGTTAGGGTAATTTACGGATTGATCGGCCTGTACAACACCGAGAATAACATCCGAGCGATCGCCAGGAGTTATGGCTAG
The DNA here is from genome assembly GCF_982964205.1 of Roseofilum sp. Lineage (NCBI taxonomy): Bacteria > Bacillati > Cyanobacteriota > Cyanophyceae > Desertifilales > Desertifilaceae > Roseofilum > Roseofilum sp. The sequence continues at coordinate 2,780 of NZ_CEZBFX010000087.1, forward strand.
ATTACCCTCCTTTAAACGCTCAAGGGCATGTTGCACTTGCATCGCGGCTACCACGTACTTGTTGGCTAGGTTATTGAGCCGTTTATGTCCATATAGGACTTCAGCATTCAGTTGTTCTACAACATCCCGCATCCGGGGACTACTGAGCCGACGGTCGTAGGGAATCACTGAAACTAAGCTTTCGGGCAAATCCAATTCTTTCACCAAACTGGCTTTGAGGGTATCCACCCGATCCGGTTGGGCTAAGTTCAGAATTACCCCAACCACATCGCATTCCTTTTCCCGATACACATCCAGGGGCAGTTGTACAGAATTAATGGCTTCTTCTGGGGTGCGATCGCTGGCCTTACCCACAATTAAGACGGGACAGCCTAAATTTTTGACAATTTCTACATTCAGATCGAATTCAAAAGCCGCTTCTTGGCCTTTGAAATCCGAACCTTCACAGACCACAAAATCATATTTCTTTTCTAATTGTTTATAGCGTTCAATAATCCGATCCAAGAGGTCATCTAAATGATGATGACTCAGTAAATCTGTCGCTTCCTGCAAGTATAAGCCAAAGGCATCTTCTGGAGATTGTTTCAGCCTAAAATGGGTGAGAATCAGTTTAATATCATCATCAATATCCCCCGCTTCGGGTTTACGAATGATGGGGCGAAAAAATCCAATATTGCTCGTTTTCCGGGATAAGCATTCAATTACCCCTAAGGAAACAAGAGCTTTTCCACTGGCGACTTCTGTTGTACTAACGTATAAAGAATGGGCCATAGTCTACTCACCTTAAATATTGCAAAAGAAAAAGAATGGATGCTAAGTTCCAGGCCGCGATCGCAGCGCGCTTTCTAGATGGGAGCGATCGGCTAATTGGTGTAACAAGGGGCCATGGGGGCGCATTTCCACGATGCTCACCCCACCGACTGGCATGGCAATGCGATCGCGAAATCGTCCCACATCAATCCCCAATAACCGGCATAACATAATGCGAATAGTGGCTTTATGGGAGACCACCAGCACATTACCAGAGGAATAACGACCCTCAATTTCCTGGATCGCTACAGACGCGCGTCGGGAAACATCAATACCCTTTTCACCTCCTGTGGGGGCATTCCAGCCTGGATCGGTTAACCAGCGAACATAGTCATCATGATAAGTTTGGTTTACGGTTGCGGGCTGTTCTCCTTCCCATTGTCCGTAATTGAGTTCCTTAAGTCCCTCCCGCAGTTCCATCTCTAGGTTCAGGGTTTCGCACAAGGGGGTTGCTGTGGAGATCGTCCGTTTCATCGGACTCACATAAGCTGCTCTCCAATCCAATTTTGCATAGGCTTGGGTAAACTGTTGAGCCATTTTTTCTCCATCTTCGGTCAACTCAGGATCGAGGACACCACAATAACCTCCCTCTTGAGTATCGGTCGTTTCTCCATGTCTAAGAAAATATAAAGTTAGGCTCATAAGATTAAACGGGTCACAGATGGAATGCTTGTTCCCATTATGTTCTAGCAAGAGAGACTTGGTTTAAAACTACCAAACTCCTTAATTTTTTGATATTAATATCAAGTTAAGTCTCCCTTAAGATGCCCCGTCATCATTATTTTTCTATGAAAATCCACTTAACAAGGGGCTGGGGTCCCTGGTTCATCAAGGACCGATTCGTAGACTATGGTTGACTTTGGATATCAAAAGTAATCTCGATCGACTGGCGATGGTATTTTGTAATGTAAATCAGCAAGGCATGGATCAGTACGATTAAACCCGTCACTTCCAGCATTTCTTCCGTACTAGCGAGTAATGAATAGACTAGATTTTGCATTCCTCCTGCAATTCTAATCCAGATACTACCCATCATTTCCAATCCTAAAACGCCAAACACGTAAAGACTTCCTGCGGCGATCGTCATCTTTTTAATTTGCCTTGGTAAATGATTGACAAACTTAGAAAAATAATAGATTAATCCCAAAGTGAGAACTCCATAGGGAATCACCCAAACGGCAGAAAAGATAGCTGGTAGATGTTTGCCCACTTCCGGGACGATCATAATTTCGTGAATCTGTAAACCTTCATCTAATGCCATAAAGGCAAAAATAAAATGCAAGACTCTCCAGTAAGAAGCAAATGGAAATTTTTCACGCTTCTCCAGTTGGAAGATGAGCTTAAACAAAAATGAGCAGAACGCCAGCAAGAGTACCGTATATAGAGTGGGAAAGTTCATTTCCCGATCCATATTAAAAATAACCATCCATTCTTGACGATAGTTAAATCCATACTTTGCCAGTTGGATAATGAGATTAACCAAACTAAAAAGGAGAAATAAAAAGGTGAGGACTCTGGTAATACTGAATGGAGAAAATGTGTTTTTTATATTCATTGCTGCGAGCAACATACAAGATAGTGCTGACTTGCAATCCCATTTAGTAGCAAGTATTTCTCAAGTAGATTTCTTGACTCTAGAATGTGGAGATTAAGATAGCATATATCTTTTTAATCTTACCTTAAAGTTTTTCAAAAAGCAATATCATTAGAATTCTATATCGCGGGTTGATAGAAGAGGGATAAATTCTAATCTGGGAACCCAAAGGAAATCTTAAGATTTTTGGACTCTGGGGACATTTTGCTTGCAAAGGAGTTTAAGATACCAGAAGTTCAGAAGCATTGCTTGGAACTGAAAAGTGACGGCTCAAAATTGACACAGCTTCAAGTATTTAGCCCTTTCGTTAAGATAGATTAGAATTTATGGTAGCTTCACCTGAAAGACTCAGTCCCCAGGAAAATTTACTCTCCCCCGATGAGTTGAAAAAAATTGATGCCTACTGGCGGGCTTGTAATTATCTTGCTGTAGGTATGATCTATCTGCGAGACAACCCCTTACTAAAAGAAACGCTTAAACCCGAACATATAAAATACCGCCTCCTCGGTCATTGGGGAGCGTCTCCAGCCCTGAGTTTTAGCTATGTTCACCTCAATCGGCTGATTAACAAATATGACCTCAATGCAATCTACCTAGCCGGCCCCGGCCATGGTGCGCCTGGCGTTTTAGGCCCTGTTTATCTGGAAGGAACCTATTCTGAAGTCTATCCAGACAAAAGCGAAGACGAAGAAGGGATGCAGAAATTTTTCAAGCAGTTCTCGTTCCCCGGTCATATCGGTAGTCATTGTACCCCAGAAACTCCCGGTTCTATCCACGAAGGGGGAGAACTCGGCTATAGTGTTTCTCATGCCTACGGAACAGTGTATGATAACCCCGACCTGATCGCTGCTGTGGTGGTTGGGGATGGAGAAGCGGAAACCGGCCCCCTGGCGACGGCTTGGCACTCGAACAAATTCCTGAACCCGATCCGGGATGGGGCAGTTCTGCCTATTCTTAACCTGAACGGCTATAAAATTGCCAACCCAACTGTTCTCTCTCGCATCAGTGCAGAGGAACTTGAAAGTTTGTTTATCGGCTATGGGTATACCCCCTATGTGGTTGAAGGCGATGACCCAGCTATTATGCACCAAAAGATGGCCGGAACGATGGAAACTTGTATTAACCACATTCGGGCAATTCAAGAAGAAGCTCGTCGAACAGGAGAAGCTAAACGCCCCCGCTGGCCGATGATTATTCTGCGGACTCCTAAAGGCTGGACGGGGCCGAAAGAAGTGAATGGTCACAAAGTAGAAGGCTTTTGGAGGGCGCACCAAGTTCCCATGGGCGGAATGCACAGTAACCCAGAGCATGTCCGCTTGTTGGAAGAGTGGATGAAGGGCTATAAACCGGAAGAACTGTTTGATGAGAACGGCAAACTGATTCCGGAATTAAAAGAACTGGCTCCAAAAGGCGATCGCCGCATGAGTGCGAACCCGAGTGCTAACGGTGGCATCCTCCGCAAAGATCTAAAAATGCCAGACTTCCGCAACTTTGCTGTAGAAATCCCCAAACCGGGCACTGTGGAAGTGGAAAATACCAAATTCCTCGGCTACTTTCTGCGGGAAGTTATGCGCGACAACCCAAATAATTTCCGGCTCTTCGGCCCCGATGAAACGGCTTCTAACCGTCTCCATCCGGTCTACGAAGTGAGCAAAAAAGTCTGGATGGCTCACTTCCTCCCCGAAGACCTGGACGGTAGCGAACTCTCTACGGATGGTCGGGTTATGGAAATCCTCAGCGAACATACCCTGCAAGGATGGTTAGAAGGCTACTTACTTACCGGTCGTCACGGACTCTTCCACACTTACGAAGCCTTTGCCCATGTAGTGGATTCGATGTTTAACCAACATGCCAAATGGTTAGATATCTGTATCAACGAAGTTCCCTGGCGGGCCTCCGTATCTTCCTTAAATATTCTCCTCTCTTCCCTCGTTTGGCGACAAGACCACAACGGTTTTAGCCACCAAGACCCCGGATTTGTAGACCTGGTGACCAACAAAAGTCCCGATGTGGTTCGCGTTTACTTCCCCCCTGATGCCAATTGCTTACTCTCGGTTTCTGACCACTGTTTACGTAGCACCGACTATGTCAATGTGATCATCTCGGATAAACAAATGCACCTGCAATATCTCAATATGGAGGATGCAATTAAACATTGCACTAAAGGGATTGGGATCTGGGAATGGGCTAGTAATGATGACTGTGGCAAAGACCCGGATATGCCGGATGTGATTATGGCTTGCTGTGGGGATATTCCGACAATGGAATCTTTGGCTGCAACTGCTATTTTGCGCGATGAATTCCCGGATCTTAAAGTACGCTTTATTAATGTTGTTGATTTGTTTAAACTGATGTCAGAAGGGGAACATCCCCATGGTTTAAGCGATCGCGACTTTAACAGCCTTTTCACCGTCGATAAACCTGTAATGTTCAACTTCCATGGTTATCCTTGGTTAATTCACAAACTGGTGTATCGCCGCGCTAATCAAGACCGGATTCATGTTCGCGGCTACAAAGAAAAAGGCAACATTAACACGCCTCTGGAATTAGCGATCAATAACCAAGTCGATCGCTTTAACCTCGTCATTGACGTGATTGACCGCGTGCCGAAACTCGGTTCTGCGGCTGCCTATGTCAAAGAACGGATGAAAAATGCCATTATCGAAAACCTCCAATATGCCCGCGCACAAGGCATTGATAAGGAAGAGATCGTCAACTGGAAATGGCCGTATTAATCGTTTAATGTGAATAGGGGCGAAAAGAATTTCGCTCCTTCCTGCCTTTCTTAGAGCTGTTTGATTATAAGCTAAGGTCAGTTTTGGTTAAGGAGGCGATCGTTAGCGATAGTTCGAGAGGAGCAACGGGAGTAGGCTAAAAGTGGGAACTAGAAACCCCTTCTTTGTTCCATCTGTTTCATTTTTATTTGAAATGACAAATAAGAGGGACGATCTCAACGATGAGCCAAAAACAAGCGCAAATTGGCATTACGGGGGGAATTGCGACCGGGAAAAGTACGGTGACTCGATATCTCGAACAACATTATGGTTTACCCGTATTTGATGCAGATCGGTATGCGCGAGAAGCGGTGCAACCGAAATCGCCGGTTTTCCAGCGCATTGTGCAACGATATGGAAAGACTATTGAGTTACCGGAAGGGGGATTAAATCGTCAGCAGTTAGGGGAAATTGTCTTTAGTAACCCCGTAGAGCGGCAATGGTTAGAGGAGCAAATTCATCCTTATGTGCGCGATCGCCTATACTATGACCTCAATCAATCCTCTCCCCAGGATACCCTAGTCTTCTCCATTCCCCTCCTCTTTGAAGCCCAGATGACCGATCTAGTTGAGGAGATTTGGGTGGTCTACTGTTCTGAAGCGCAACAAATAGAACGGTTAATGCGCCGCAATCACTTGACTTTAGAACAAGCGCAGATCAGGATCAACTCTCAAATGCCCTTAGCTGAAAAATGCCAGCGAGGAGATCGCCTGTTAGATAACTCTTCGACTGAGTCCGAATTGTTTCAACAAATCGATCGAATCCTCCAGTCCAACTTTTAATCGATAGGATAGCGGCGATCGCCAGTTTTCGGTTACAGTAAAATATAATTCAATCACCCTAACATAGGTAAACAATTCAATCACGGATGGACAAGGATTTAGACCCTACTCTACAACCCTGGGAACAGGAACTCAACGCCACTCTAGAGCAGATACAAAGCCTAGCTGCTACACATCAAAAGGATGCCGTTACCCTATTAGCTATTCTTCGCAGTCTCGAAGAAATGCATCGTTATATTCGAGAAACCTGGTTTCAAGACTCCCTTCCCAATAACCGTCAAGCCTTGTATACCCTCCTGCGAGACATGGAAACCGAAGGAGGATGGCCCTATATTAGTCGAGTACAGTTACAAACGATTCTCAGAGTTTGGTTTCAAGCCGAGGTCGTCCGCAATTTACCGAAATCCTTAGAGTCTGAACCTCTAGATGAACCATAATGCGTTTATTCCCCATTCCCTATTCCCGATTCCCTAATGAAAATCACGACCTTAAACGACATCCCTCAAGAAGGCGTTTCGCATAATGCCAATATCCGTAAACAAGTCATGTTACGTATTGGGGACTTACCCCATTTAACCAACTTTTCCCAAGCCAAATTTCCCCCTGGAGAAGTCGCGAATAGTCACGCCCATCAAGATATGTGCGAAGTTTTTTTTATTGAATCTGGCACAGGGATTATTACCGTAGATAACCAGGAGTATGCCCTTTCTCCAGGCACTTGCATTGCCATTAATGTTGGAGAAATTCATGAATTACGAAATACCGGTTCAACGGAATTAGTAGTGACCTATTTTGGCTTAAGAGTTCCCGTTTCTGAATCCTGACATTTAACCTCATCCAATGCCTGTTGCATAAATTGAGTAAATAGCTTAACCTTCTTAGAAATGCTCGAACTTATGGGATACACGACATATAACGTCAATTCTGGAACTTTATAGTTCGACAAGAGAACTTGTAAATTTCCTTTCCTTAAATCTTGTTCGACAATAAAGTTGGGCAACATTACAATTCCCAATCCATTGACAGCCGCATCTCGCAAAACTTCTCCATTGTTAGAACAAAAGACCCCATCAATAGAAATAAGTCCTTCTTCTCCTTCATAAATGAAGGGCCAACGTTCCCCAGTTGCCAAATATCCATAATGCATACAAGAATGTTTTTTTAAGTCTTCAATCTCAGTCGGAATCCCTCTGTTATTTAGGTAACTAGGAGCTGCACAAATGACGCGAGGAATAGTGGTAATGGGGTGAGCAATCAAACTTGGAGATTTTAAAGGTAAGCTAATGCGAATAACCAGATCGTAACCTTCAGCGATCGGATCTACAAAACGGTCTTCTAACGTCAATTGGATTTTAACCTGTTTATATTGAGTCATAAATTCAGCTATTTTTGCACTTAAAAAGGAGAGACCAAAAGACATCGGAGCATTGATTTTCAGATTTCCTTTCGGTTCAGTCTGTTGCTCAGAAATACTGAATTCTGCTTCTTCTAAGCGATGAAGAATATCAAGACAGCGTTCATAAAATGCTTGACCATTATCAGTCAGTGTAACTTGACGCGTTGTACGGTAGAGCAATGGCACTCCCAAATACTTCTCTAAAGCAATCACCAGCTTATTCACTGCTGAACGCGAGAGCTGCATTTTTCTCGCCGCCGCAGCAAAGCTACCTTCTTCAACGACTTGTGTGAATGCATGTATACTTTCAAACTTATCCATTAGACCCTGAATTGTAAACAAAATAGAGACAATGTGTCTCTAAAATACTATATTGTCTTTTTTAGAGAACCATTTTATGATGATGGTGGCTGGTACAAAATTCATCTGCTTGTGTAGCAGACCCTCATTAATCACTTAACGACCCATTACTTTGTAAAAATCGAGCTAATGTTATTTAGCTTGATAGCACCGCTATGTTGTCTCAATCCGTAATCAATAATCATGCCTGATTCTTATCAATACAAACGCCTATCTAAAGATGATGCCGTCGTTCTACTCATCGATCATCAAGCGGGTTTAATCTCATTAGTCCAAGATTATTCACCCAATGAATTTAAGAATAACGTTTTGGCTTTAGCCGAATTAGCTAAATTTTTTAATCTCCCAACCATTCTAACCACCAGTTTTGAAAATGGCCCCAATGGCCCTTTAGTTCCCGAAATTAAAGAATTTCATCCCAATGCCCCTTATATTGCTCGTCCCGGTCAAATTAATGCTTGGGATAATGAAGACTTTGTGAAAGCCATCAAAGATACCGGTCGTAAACAACTCATTATGGCGGGAGTTGTGACAGATGTTTGTGTGGCTTTTCCTGCTTTAAGTGCCCTGGAAGAAGACTTTGATGTTTTTGCGGTAACTGATGCGTCTGGTACATTTAGCAAAGATGTGCGAGATGCAGCATTATTGCGGATGCAAGGAGCTGGGGTACAAATGATGAATTGGTTTAGTGTCGCCTGCGAACTCCATCGCGACTGGCGCAATGATATTGAAGGTTTGGGTGCTTTACTCTCCAAGTATATTCCCAACTATCGAAATTTAATGACCAGCTATTTTGCAACACAAAAATAGATGGATTCAACAATAATTCCAGTTTTCTGATAGATGAATTCGTGAAGCATTAAACCCATCAAGAGGAGTTTGACTCAATGGATACTTTACAGGCGATTTATCAACGTCGTTCAGTTAAAAATTACGATCCCAATCATAAACTGACTCCAGAAGAAGAGGGGAAACTTCTGGAAGCTATGATTCAAGCTCCAACGAGTTTTAATATTCAACATTGGCGTTTTGTAATTCTTCGAGATTCTGAATTACGTCAAAAAATCCGCAAAGAGTTGGGTAACGATCAAGCACAAATGACGGATGCTTCTTTACTAATTCTGTTTACAGCAGATATGAACGCATGGCAGAAAGCCCCCGAACGCTATTGGCAAAATGCCCCCAAAGAAGTGGCTGATTTATTAGTAGGTTGGATGGGGCCGTTTCATGAGGGACGGGAATGGCTACAGCGAGATGAGGCTCAACGCTCCATTGGTATGGCAATGCAAACTTTGATGTTAGCGGCTAAAGCAATGGGCTATGATTCTTGCCCGATGATTGGCTTTGACATTGAGAAAGTTGCAAAACTGATTAATTTACCCGCAGACCATGTTATGGGGCCAATGGTTGCGATTGGCAAAAAAGTTAAAGAACCTTGGCCAAAACCGGGACAATTGCCGTTGAGCGAATTAGTGATCGAAAATAAGTTCTAAATAGTTTGAGTTCGTTTAAAATTGATAAAGGACTTCACTCAAATTTTCGACCCGATTATTTTTGATCGTAATGCCCTCGTTGAGGAGTAATTCCTTTTTACGAGGTACTCCTAAGCGATAATTACCAATTTCGCCATTGCTTTTGACCACTCTATGACAAGGGATGACAATCGGATTGTCATTACGAGCCATCGCATTTCCCACTGCACGATAGGCTTTAGTATTGAGGGCTTTTGCAATTTCTTTATAGGTTGTAACTTGACCTTGGGGGATTTTTGTTAAAAGTTCATAGCACTTTTGATGAAAACTAGGCGTTTGATTTTTCATGCTGTTGATCTGGCTCCGAATAATCTCCTGAATATTTGATTCAATATAGCACTAATCACCAAGGATTGTAACGGACAAGAGATTGCCTAACCCTAAAAGGTCAGCCTAAAATAACCTCTGAAAACGATCCCCTTGATGCGTGATGATTATTCGACCTCTAGAACAAGCTGACTGGCCAGCAACTTGGCAAATTATCAAGCCTGTATTTCGTGCAGGTGAGACCTACAGCTTTGCAACTAATATTACAGAAGAAGAGGCATTTAAAGTTTGGGTTGAAATGCCAGTAGTCACCTGCGTTGCAGAAAATTCAGAGGGGTTAATACAGGGAACTTATTATCTAAAAGTCAATCAACCCGGACCGGGTTCTCATGTTTGTAATTCTGGCTATATTGTAGCAGAAGCAGCTCGTGGGAAGGGCATCGCTTCTGCTCTGTTCAAACATTCTGAGGCAGAAGCTGTAAGACTCGGATTTCGGGCGATGCAATACAACTTTGTGGTGTCAACAAATACGGTTGCTGTTCGACTCTGGCAGAAACTGGGCTTCGAGATTGTGGGGACATTACCGGAAGCGTGTTTACATCCATCACAAGGCTTTGTTGATGTCTATGTGATGTACAAGAAACTTGACCTGTCATCTAACAGTATGACTAACTCATTATGAATCAATACCACAAATTCCACCGACGGGATTTTTTTAAATGGGCTTTAGCCGCAGGATTTTCGACGTATCTATTAGATAAAGGGAAATCATGGGGACAAAACCCTACTGATACGAGTCAAAAAGCCGATCTAATTCTTTATAATGCCCGGATTGCTACCCAAAACGATCGCCGCTCCTTTGCTGAAGCTGTTGCAATTAAGGGTAACCGTTTTCTGGCAGTGGGTACGGAAAAGGAAGTGATGGCTTATCGCGGCGATCGCACCCAAACCATTAATCTGAATCGTCGCACCGTCATTCCCGGCTTAAATGATAGTCATACTCACTTAATTCGGGGGGGGTTAAACTATAACATGGAACTGCGCTGGGATGGTGTGCCCTCCCTCGCGGATGCCCTGCGAATGCTCAAAGAACAAGCCGCTAGAACCCCTGCCCCTCAATGGGTACGGGTAATTGGTGGGTGGAGTGAATTTCAGTTTGCCGAACGCCGGATGCCGACATTGGCAGAAGTTAATGCGGTATCGAGAGATGTACCCGTATTTATTCTCAATCTATACAATCGTGCCCTGCTCAATGGGGCTGCATTACGCGCTCTAGGGATAGACCGCAATACCACACCCCCTCCCGGTTCAGTCATTGAAAAAGATCGCAATGGTAATCCGACAGGAATGCTGATTGCCAAACCCAATGCGGCCATTCTTTATGCAACAATCGCTCAAGGGCCCCTATTAAGTTTAGACGATCAAATCAACTCCAGTCGTCACTACATGCGGGAAATGAACCGTTTGGGGATTACCAGCGTTATTGATGCGGGTGGTGGAGGACAAAATTTTCCCGATGACTATCAAATCATTGACCACCTTCACAAAGAAGGATTGATGACCGTTCGGGTCGCTTATAACCTATTTACCCAAAACCCAGGGGCAGAGAAAGCCGATTTTGAACGCTGGATTAACATTGCCAATCCGGGACAAGGAGACGATTTTTATCGCCTCAATGGTGCAGGAGAAATGTTAGTCTTCTCGGCCGCAGATTTTGAAGACTTTACCGAACCTCGTCCCGATCTCAATCCCAACATGGAAGCCGAACTTACAGAGGTAATTCAACTTCTGGCTGCTAATAAGTGGCCGTTCCGACTCCACGCCACCTATAATCAATCAATCTCGCGATTTTTAAATATATTTGAGAGAGTGAACCGCGAAATTCCCTTTAATGGAATGCACTGGATTTTAGATCATGCGGAGACGATTAGCGATCGCAATATTGAGCGAGTCAAAGCGTTGGGCGGTGGTATTGCCTTTCAACACCGGATGGCGTATCAAGGGGAATACTTTCTTGACCGATATGGCGTGGAGGCTGCTAATCGTACCCCCCCATTAAAAAAATCATGGCCATGGATGTGCCAGTATCCGGGGGAACAGACGGCACGCGAGTTGCCAGTTATAATCCTTGGGTCGGTTTATATTGGCTAGTAGCCGGCAAAACTGTTGGCGGCACAACCCTTTATTCTGAAGCCAACCGCCTCGATCGCATGGAGGCTTTAAGGTTATATACCACCGCTGCCGCTTGGTTCTCCAATCAAGAAGGAAATAAAGGCGCAATTATGCCTGGTCAATTGGCAGATTTAGCCGTTCTATCAGAAGACTTTTTCTCTGTACCCGAAGAGAGAATCAAACATCTTGAATCCGTGTTAACCCTTGTCGATGGTCAACCCGTTTATGGAAGTGAAGAATTTAGTAACTTATCCCCTCCACCCTTACCCATTAGTCCAGATTGGTCTCCGGTAAAATATTTTGGGGGATATCATAATGATTCTCGGAGCAGTGTTATTCCTGCATCTGAGCAGAGGTGGACTTCAGGTATTCACTCACAAAAACGACCCAACTTAAAGTTATCCTCTTTGAATCAACCGGGTAGTCTATCTCAATTTTGGGGAGGTCTAGCTTGCGCCTGTTGCTACTAAGATCAATTAAAAATTAAAATCGAAAAGAAATGCGATCATGACAACAAAACAAAACAAACCTCGAAAAACTTCAGCTTTTCAACACTTAATGAGTGTGCATTGGTGGATGGCGGGCTGTTATCTTATTTTGTTTTGCACTGGGCCAATCATGGCCCGTTTGCCACGAGATCTCCCTGGTCGTAATGCACTCTACGACTTTCATAAATCGATCGCAATTATCTCTCTGATTCTCTTAGCTTGGCGTGTTATCACCTTAGTTCGTGTGTGGGGGAAAAAATATGCCAAGCGCTTTCCCAAAACCACTCCCAAATGGTGGCAGAAGACCCTTTTACACCTGAGCCTGTACATCTTGATGGTGGGGGTTCCCCTGACTGTTTTTTTCTTCTCCAACTCTTTCCAATCCAATGGTGTAAAGTTATTCGGGCTGGTGGTTCCAGATTTGTTTTCCCCCAATGAAGACCGGGTAGAGTTGGGGCGTGCGCTCCACTTTTGGTCATCTTATGGTTTTTTGCTATTCGTTACCTACCACACCTACCAACAGTGGCATTATGTACGAGGAACCTGGCGGCGCTGGCAGGGATTTCTACAAGGCAGCAGGGCAAGGTAGGATAGCATCAAATCCTTAAATGCTTGATACTAATGCATACTAACGAGGTATGGTACTCAAGCAGAGACGGAAAGGGTGCAAAAATTGAGAGTGGAGTATTGGGAGAAAATTAGAGATATAGACCCAGAAAACCTGGTTTTTATAGATGAAACAGTTATTCTTCTACGGGGAAGTGGCCCTTATGGGCGCTCAGAAAAAGAGACAAGATTCAGGGAAATGAAACCCTTGTATCGAGGGGCAAAAGTGACTTTATTTAGAGCTATTACCCAGGATAGATTTGAAGTCTTTTATTTCTAATTTTTCTCCTACTACCAGCTCTATGATTGATACTCTTCTGGCTGTAGTCCTGGACTTAATGAATATGAATGACCCAAATAACCAAAATCAACAAGTGACTGCCGTCATTTCCCATTATATTCGCCCAGGTCGCGAATCTGGGTATGAAGAGTGGTTGCAAGGTGTTTCTGAAGTGGCCAGAGAATTTGAGGGTCATCAGGGGGTAACTATTCTCAGACCTCAATCAGGTTCGAGAAAGGAATATGTGATTATTCTCCGTTTCGATCGCTATCACAATCTCTGTCACTGGCTGCGATCGCCAGAGCGAAAAGAATGGATTGAACGCGCTCAACCCCTGACTGAAAAGCAAGAAGATGTACAGATTCTCACTGGATTAGAAGCGCTGGTTTCTCTCCCCAATACCATCTCTTCTCCTCCTCCAAAGTATAAAACAGTCTTAGTTACTTGGCTGGGAGTTTTTGTTTGTTCATCAATCTTGGGTTATCTGATTACCCCTCATTTATCTGCCCTGCACTTTCTCCTCCGCCAAGCCATTATGACCGGATTAGTCGTTGTTTTATTGGCTTATGTTGTTATGCCGAGATTAACTCGTTTATTTCATAAATGGCTGCATCCTACTAAGATATAATTGCAAGGCGATCGCCTCCCGGTGCTTAGAATTTAGCCATGGAAAGGGAAACTTACGAATACACCACCATAGATATTCACCGTAATTATTAATCATTAATTGCTTTCCACTACAGCAGAATTTCGTTCATGTTCCCGAAACTCAACACGCTTAACTCTTACTCTACCTTCGCTTTCCGTCTGCACAAATGCATTGAGCTTAGTCAACACCAACTCAGCAAACTTTTCCGCACTGACTGCTTGAAGCACTCGAAGCTGAATCACCCCCTGTTCTTGTAGTTGATAAAAACTCGGTAAATAGGGGTCATCTTCTGCTACAATCACCGTATGATCGAACATATATTCCATCCATGCTTTGGGATTCATGCCATCAATTTGAGTCCTGGATCTTTTCATCCCGCCAAAATCCCACACCCAACAATGACAATCTAGCTCTCCTTCAAACCAAACTTTAAACGAGACGCTATAACCGTGTAAAAAATGACAATGTGATCCCTGCGATCGCCACTGTCGAAAGCAAGTAGAAAATCCATCAAAAACTTTTGTCGATTGGTACTTCAATTTAGGCTTTTTATCAATGGGTTCAGAAGCAGAAACGATCTCTTAAAGCAAAAAACAAAGATGCACGCTTAAGTAGAAATCACTCCGTAGTATAACATACTCAGTCAGAATGCGATCGGCTCCATTTAATCAAATTCCGAGACCCAGATTTCTACTACGAGAAATTTCCATCCAGAGAGCAATTTGTTGATTTTATTGGTTCTCGACTTCACTTCAAACATTAGATCGGGGACTAATTCGGCATAACTGTTAGTTGTACAAAGAATTCATTGATAAAATTATTCATTATTCAGGGTTAAGACTGCTTGCATCTGGCAAAACCAGTTAATTAATTGATCCAGTTGTTGATTGGGTTTGAATACGCCTAAGCCTCGTACGGTGACTTTTTTAGGCGTATAGACAAAGCGAGCATGGAAGCGGCGATAATGCTCCGCATCGCTGGCGCGATCGAGTTTTTCTTTTAATAGATTCCAAGCGGGTTCTTCCATGGGTGTTTCTAAAACAACATGCTGTTTTCCGTCGGGTTTAATGCGCGAAAAGCCGAGGGATTTTGCCAGTTGTTTGAGTTCCATCACCTGGATGAGTTGTTGAGCCGGTTGGGGAATACTTCCGTAGCGATCGCCCCATTCCCTCTCGATTAAGCGTAATTCATCACCACAACTTGCCGCCGCTACGGAGCGATAGGCTCGCATTTTCTGATCCATATCCGGGATATAATCGGCGGGAATAAACGCGGTAATCGGCAGATCGATACTGGTATCCTCAACTTTGGGAATCTCTTGCCCCTGGACTTCTTGAATCGACTCCTGTAACATTTCCATGTATAATTCAAAACCAATGGTAGTCATCTGTCCGGACTGTTCCGCACCTAATAGATTGCCGACTCCGCGAATTTCCATATCGCGCATTGCCAACTGATACCCAGAACCTAACTGGGTAAACTCCTGGATTGCCCGCAACCGTTTTTGAGCCGGTTCCGGTAATACTCGGCGATCCGGATAAAAGAGCCAGGCATGGGCTTGAATTCCTGCTCGACCGACGCGCCCTCGTAACTGATATAATTGCGACAATCCGAACTTCTGGGCATCTTCAATTAAGATCGTATTGACGCGGGGAATATCCAAACCCGACTCAATGATAGTGGTACAAACCAGCACATCTGCTTCCCCATTACTAAAACTGAGCATCGTTGCTTCGAGTTCCGTTTCCGCCATCTGTCCATGGGCGATCGCCAATTGCACCCCTGGAACCGTTTCCCGAATCCGGGTACTGATCTCCTCAATTCCCTCAACCCTGGGAACCACATAAAAGACTTGCCCTCCCCGATCCAACTCTTGGCGAATGGCAGTGCGGACTGCCTCCAAATTATACGCCGCCAAATGAGTTTTAATCGGGCGACGCGATGGCGGTGGAGTGGTAATCAAACTCATCTCTCGCACCCCTGACAGGGACATATAGAGCGTCCGTGGAATCGGTGTAGCGCTGAGGGTTAAGACATCCACCTGGGTTTTGAGCGCTTTAATTTTCTCCTTCTGATTCACTCCAAACCGTTGCTCCTCATCCACCACCAATAAGCCTAAATCTCGGTACTTCACCTCTTTACTCAACAGCGCCTGAGTACCAACCACCACATCCAATTCCCCCGTGGCTAACCGTTGCTGAATCTCCTTCCGTTCGCTAGGAGTACGAAATCGGTTTAATAATCCCACTTCAATGGGATAAGGGGCAAATCGTTCTTTGAGCGTGTGATAATGTTGCTGGGTTAAAATTGTTGTCGGAGCCAAAAATGCCACCTGTTTCCCTGCCGTCACTGCCTTAAAAATGGCGCGAATTCCGACTTCTGTTTTCCCAAATCCCACATCCCCACAAACTAATCGATCCATGGGGCGCGGCGATTCCATGTCCCGCTTAATATCCTGAGTTGCCTTCAGTTGATCGGGGGTGGGTTGGTAGGGAAACGAGTCTTCTAACTCTTCTTGCCAAGCGGAATCGGAGGGAAAAGCAAACCCTTCTTGTTGCGATCGCGCTGCATAGAGTTTGAGCAAGTCTACAGCCAATTTTTTAATGTTTTTGCGGACTTTATTTTTGGTCTTTTCCCAGGTTTTACCTGCTAATTTATGTAAAGTGGGGCGCTTGCCGTCAGTAGAGCGAAATCGAGATAAAGATCCTACTTGATCGGCGGCGACACGAAGTAAACCATCTTCATATTTAATGACTAAATATTCCCGGGTTTCGTCATTCACCGTCAGCTTTTCTAACTTGATAAAGCGTCCAACTCCATGACTCTTGTGAACGACATAATCCCCTGGTTTTAGGGTATTGGGATCGACTTGTTTGGAGGCAGCACGGCGACGTTTGCGGATGTAGCTAGGGGTGGCGAGGCTATGTTGCCCGTAAAATTCGCGATCGCTCACCACCATGATCCGAAACGTCGGCAGCACAAAGCCTTCGAGTTCCGCAACTCCAGAATATTTGAGGGCGATCGGGGTATAGTGAACTTGCAGAGACTCGATCGCCTGATAATCCTTGGGATTAGGTATAAATTTAGCGGCACAATCATGTTCTTGCAGCAAGGAAACCGATCGCGAGGGTTGGGCAGAAATGACGAAAATTAGCGTCCGTTTTTTACTTTCTTCGCGCAGAGTTTCCGCGAGTTTGGCAAACTGATGGGGCATGACAGGAACCGGGCGACTGGAGAGATTGAGCGCCCCAGAATTGCTTTCCGCTAATTCGGATAAGTGGAGACAGGGATAGGTTTGCACTTGAATTAAGGACTGGGCAAACGAGCGGTGAATGGGGGGTACTTTACCCACTCCTTCTACCTCGCTCAGGGTTTCAGACTGCTCTTGGATATGTTGCACCCAATTGTCGCTATGGCTCTCGCATTGGCTAGGTTCATCGATCGCCACCAGCGTATTTTTCGGTAAATAATCCAACAGGGAAGCGGGAGCGTCAAAGGCTAACCCTAAATAGGCTGAGGAGAATTCGGGCAGGTTTTCCACCCCCAGATCTATAAGCGCTTCCTCAAGGATGGGCGTGAATGCAGTGGGGGTTAAAATTACTTCAGGGATCGGATCGAGCGATCGCCCCGTGGCTGGATCGAGTTCCTTAATCTTCTCCAGGGCATCCCCATCCCCCTCCGTTGCCCACCATTCCAGGCGCACCGGCAACTCGGAAGCTACCGGGAAAATATCGACAATGTCTCCTCGGCGACTCCATTGCCCCTCGGTTTCCACGGAAGTCACCCGCTCATAGCCCAGTTGACTTAACTTCAGATCCAGAGCCTTACTCTCCCAGATATCCCCCTTTTGCAATCGCAGAGCATAGGGTTGAAATGCTTCCAGGGGCGGCAGATGGGGCTGTAGCGCCCGTTCCGTACAGACGATTGCTCGTTGACGCTCTGGATCGCCCAAAACCAACTCTGCCAACACCTGCATCTGTCCCCAAACCATCTCCGGTTCCGGAGGGCTGAATTCATAGGGCGAGGCTTCCGTGGTGGGATAAAAGAGAACCGCATCCCAATCCATGGCTTCTAATTGCGCCGTCCATCGGTTCGCCTCTTCCATGGTTGCCGCTACCAACAACAGCGAGCGAGATTCGGCTTGGGAGAGGGCAGACGCGATTAACCCCTTGGGAAACCGGGGAATTCCCTGCAGTGCCAAAGTGCGGTTCTCGCCCTTGAGTTTAGTCAACAACTCTTGCGTTAGAGGCGATCGCCGCAAGGTTCGCAAGATAGAGGAAAA
>NZ_CEZBFX010000088.1:0-20472 GCF_982964205.1 Roseofilum sp.
TTGAAATGTGGGGGTCACAACTAAAGTCTTTTATTCTAGCTTTTGCTCCGACTACCCCCTTTATGATTGATACTCTTCTGGCTGTAGCCCTTGAGTTAATTAATCCTAAACATTTAAGAATAGGGTTTGCTCATTGTTGTTATTGTACCTCATAACAGCGCGAAGCGCTGTAAGCTCGGGGGATTTGTTCAGCAGGCACGAAATTCCTCTATTATTCTTCTAAGGGGGAAGGAGGGTTAAGCAACTGCTCATCACGACGGATGCGAATTTGGTCTAAGCGCGGCCCTTCTGCTTTAATGACGGTAAACTCTAGATTCTCATAATTGAGGACTTCCCCCACATTCGGGATTTTTTGCAGTTGGGCAATCACAAATCCCCCTAAGGTTTGATAATCATCATCAAGGGGTAAATCCAAATTCAGCATATCGTTGGCTTCTTCAATATCTAATTGGGCTTGCACCAGATAGGTTTGTTCATCGAGCTGTTGGATGGGAGGTTCTTGACCGTTATCTGGTTCTTCTGTATCGCCGATAATTTCGGCGACAATATCCTGGATGGTAATTAATCCGGCTGTACCCCCAAACTCATCAACAACAATGACCATCGCTTGGTGCGATCGCTGCATCAATCGCAACAATTCTAACACTGGGGTATTTTCTTGCACAAATCGTGCCGGACGTACCCAGACTTGAATCGCCGTTTCTGGGGATAAATCTCCCTTTGCTAAAGGGCCAGCTAATTGTTTAAAGTTAACAATTCCCCGAATATCATCTAGGGAATCTGCCATTACGGGATAGCGAGAATGTCCTGTTTTTGCCACTTCATCAAGTAAATCTTGAAACGTAGCATCATAGGAAATACTCTCAATGCTGGTGCGGGGAATCATGACATTTTCAGCCACCACTTCCCCAAATTCAAAGACATTATTGAGCAGTTCCCGCTCAGAAGCGTGTAAACCAATGGACTCAGTAGACGTACTGATAATGAGTTGTAGCTCTTCTGGGGTGACGCGGGTGTGCCAGGTTTGGGCAGAGTAGCGAACACCCACCAAACCCAAGAGAAACCGGGTAGAGCGGTTGAGTATGCAAATAAAGGGATTAAAAAAGCGGGCGATCGCCCAACTGGGCGGACCTAAAACCCTAGCCAATTGCTCTGAATATAATAGGGCAACCGATTTCGGGCATAATTCCCCTAACACGATCTGCAAGTAAGCAATGATAATAAACGCTAAGGGAATAGAGAGGGAATGGGTTAAGCTTTGTCGGAGAGACGGAGATAGGGGAGAATTCGAGAGCGCCTCTTGCAAAATTGTTGCCATCGTATTTTCCCCTATCCATCCTAGGGCTAAACTGGATAGGGTAATACCCAATTGGGTGGTTGAGAGGAGACGCTCTAGATTAGTGTGTAGCTTCTGTACCGTTTGGGCAGGGACATCACCAGTAGAAACCAATTGTTGAATTCGCGATCGCCTCACGGAGACAATGGAAAACTCAGCCGTTACAAAAAAGGCATTAATCGCAATTAATAAGAAAACGGATAAGAGTCGGATGGAACCATCGGCAAAGGTTAATGCAGCCAGATGAAGGGGTATTCCCATAAATGGAGTCAACGGAATCTCTGTGTCCATTTAGCGAACGACTGGAATACCAGAAACGTGAAGATTTAACTCTTCATCGGGATAGTTGGTGAGCTTCATAGACAAGTGTTGAGCATCTGCCAATAGAGCCACGGGTACACTCACTTTACCGGAAAACTCTTCCTGATTGGGGGGAACTTGGGATGGTAAACCCGAGGTGGTTGCAGTTAAGGAGCGCCCCCGATTGTCTGTAATATTCAAGAGACTATAAAGGAAGCGCACCATCTGGGGACTATCATTACGAATTTTCACGTCCAGTTCTAAATTTTCCTGTTGTTGATAGGCAGCCGAGATTTCTAGGGTAACGCCTCGATCTTGAGCGGCGATCGGAAAACCGGGTAAGCTGAGGGTAGGTCCCTTGGATTCGGCGATCGCCTGCTGAGAAGAGTCTGGAGTCGGTTGGAAACTCTGTTCTTGTGACTCATTTGCCTCTTCACCTTCAATATAAGTATCCACCCGTTTTAAGATCTCCTCTTCCTTCAAAATCGGGACTGAAGTTTTACCCGTCGTTCCCGGTTGACGATTCACCATAGTGCTGGTGGGGCTAGAGTCCGGTTGAGTAATTCCCTTGAGTGCTTCGCGACCAATATTAAAACCTAGTGCCGCACTAATAATCCCCGCACCAAACATCATTGACAATAAAATTAACGTTAGCGCAACTGTGGAATTTAATCTCATCTTTGTCTACCTAGGTTGTTCTTTGTATTTAGTCTATTCAGTCAGGATACTAATCATCCGATTAGTGTAAGCTAACTTGGGTCAAGTAACACAGACTTCTGCCCATTCCCTCATTTCCTCGTTCCTCCAACCTTGTGCTAAGATAATGCATAAGATTGAGGTTGACACCAGAAATACGTTCACTCCCTAAGTTTACTCTGAGTCTATCAATCTCTAGCGCCCTTGGCCGATTGGGGAGGCAGCGAACTCATAATTCGCCTTCAGACTGGTTCGATTCCAGTAGGGCGCAGCGAAACCCGACCTTAACTCACGAAGAGTTTAGAGTCGGGTTTCTTTGTTGATTGATCCTAGATCCCCTAGAGAATGACTGCACCTTGTAAAGTTAGAAAAGCTGAGGTTCGGGAGCAGGAGGCGGTGGAGCAGGAGGTAAGGGAGCTACGGGAGGAGCAGAAAAAGGGACAAAGGGAGTGGGAGCAGGAGGAATCGGATTGGATTCTATGGACACACTGGGAGAAACCACTAAGTTTTGATCGAAGGGGTTATATAAATCTTGAGTGCGAACAATAGGCGTACTGGTATTTTGCACTTGGGAAATATTTTTGTAGAGGATATGAACCAATTGGGCACTCCGGCGAGTATTATGCTCGGAGAATCGCGGTAGGCCTAAAAAGTTTTGGACTTGACCAACAAACGATCGCTGATAAAAGTAATCTCCGCCATTGCTATAGTAAGCCGCATCAAAGAGTTCGGGAATCGATTGGTAGACTACGGCTTGATTGGGTAGTACCGGATTCGGATCGGCATTAAACTGGGCATTAGCTTTAGACGCTAGGGTAAATACCCCAAGGGAAGCCAGGAGACCAAGGCAACTGAGAGTTTTGAGTCGAGTTAGCATGTTTACTCCTCCTCACGATTTTTAGACAATCATAGCCGATCGTCAGCAGTTAAATCCCTGGTTTAGCAGATAATAAGGAGGCCGCTAACCAAGGACTCAATAATAAAATCAGGAACATGCGGGTCATTTGCATCGCCACCACTAAGCCCACATTGCCGCCAATTTCGATTACCGTGGCGGTTATTGCACTAATACCTCCTGGGGTTGTGCCTAAAATAGCGGTTAAGGTGTCGATATGGGTCAATTGATGAAATTCATAGCCAATGCCTAAACAAACGGCAATTAAGATCGTCACTAATCCCAATTGAATCACAACTGATTTCACCAGAGTTTGGGCAACTTGGCGATCGAATTTGAGACCGATGGATAATCCGAAGAGCAACAAACTGGCGGCAAAAATGGGATCGGGAACATGCAGGGGATAGGGAAGTATCCAGAAGGTGATTAAGCCCAGGAAAAAGGGGCCAAGAAAGACGGCGGCTGGCAATTTTATCCTCCTTCCTATGAGAAGACCGAGAATGCCACAGAGGGCTAAAATACCAAGGTTGAGGATCGGAGGAAGGGTTGCTGATGGGGTAGATATCTCCGGCAGAATCACGGGTTGACCGATCGTTTTGCCAGACGAGAAGGTGACAAGAGATGGTACAATCACAGATACCATGAGAATGCGCAGGTATTGCAGAAAGGCAACGGCGATCGCATCTCCTCCTAAATCTTCACTGAGGGCAACTAAAGTCGGTCCTGCTCCCGGAATGCATCCTAACAAACTCGTTGCTTTGTCTATTCCAGCCCAACGACTGAGAAGATAACCATTCAATATACTCAATATCCCTGTAATGGTTATACAGCCGAGCAGAGGCAGGGCATATTCTTTCGCTAAAATCAGAGTATCAAAGGAGAAACGGGTAGCTGTTGTCAGGGCAATAATGGCTTGACCGAGAATGGAAAAAATCGGGGGGAGCGGTTGTGCTTCTCCTTTGAAAAGGGAATATATGAGACCAAAAATCATGGGGCCAACGAGCCAGGATACGGGGATATGAAGTTGGGTCAACAGGATAGCGGTAAGAGAGGCGATCGCCACTAAACCGATATAAGATAAGCTATTTTTGAGCTTATCCTGAAGTATTTCCCCTGAGGAGAGCTGTTCTGGCTGATTGGGTTCGGGAACATCGACCATATCATTGAGGTTAATCACAATTACTCTAGTCTCTTTCCTTGTACCAAATTTCGTAAGATATTGATAACTACTGGAGCAAAGGGTTCTAGTTTGCCCTGTTGGGGTTGGGCCAATTCGTTAATCACCCGTTCTAATCTTTCTTCACTCTCTATTTGTAACGTCTTTGGATTGCCATATTGGTTCGAGATCAAGATACAGTAGTTTCTGCTATTTTTTTAGTCTTGACACTCAATTTATCAATGATATAGCGCTTTGCGCTAGGGAATAGGCTTTTGTGCATAGCTGTGAGGATTTAACACTGTTCCTCATAACAGCGTTTTGCGCTGTATCTTAACACTTCCTTAAACTCGATCGGGAATAATAATGCTGTTTTTTCGTTAGACGATCGCAGATAAAGGTTATGAAGAGAGTTCACCGATTAGTCTTGAGTGGTTTGATGGGTAAGGTCCTCGTTACTGGGATTGCAGTTCTGAAGCATCAACCGAGTATGGGAAATTGGATTGCACAGCGGACAGTGGTACTTGGGGAGATATTCCGCTTACCTCCTATCAGCTTAAAAACGGTACAAAATAACGCCATTGCCAATCAAGTACAGGATGATCGCGGTATTCGCATCGGTGGACTCTTTTCAGGATTAGATCATTCACCGAATGATCCAGATAATATATTTTATGCGATCGCAGATCGCGGCCCCAACGATCGCATCACTGTTGGCAACGAAAAGCGCCGCACGTTTCCCGTTCCTGATTATACCCCAGTAATCTACAAACTTTCCAGCAATAATGGACGGCTGGAATTCCTGGATGCAATTCCCATCCGCAACCAATATGGAGAGCCAATTACCGGATTGCCAAATAACAGTAATGATGAAGTGCCTTATGATTTTAGCGCCCAAGTCCGGTTAAATTTAAATCCCAATGGATTGGATACGGAAGGGATTACGCGGTCTCCAGATGGTACATTTTGGCTCTGCGATGAATACAGCCCCAGTGTAGCCCATATCGCCGCCAATGGAACGATGGTGAGACGCTTAGTTCCTGAAGGGGTATCCCTAAATGCCGCTACTGATGTGCGGCAAGTATTACCAGTAATTTACACCCATCGCAGACTAAATCGAGGGTTTGAGGGTCTCGATCTTAATTTAAACGGCGATCGCCTATTTGTCGCTCTCCAAAGTCCTTTAGATTTTCCCACCAAAGAGATTGGACGAGCCTCTCAAATGATGCGCTTGTTGGTGATTAATACCCAAACCCTACAACCAATGGCAGAATAGGTCTACATTGCCGAAACAGCCAATTCTTTTGGCACAGACAAACAAGGCGATATGAAATTAGGCGGAGTTGCTTATGTCAACCCAACTACCTTACTCCTAAGTCCTGTTAATTCCCTAAGTAATGAATTAGTATATTTAAAGTCATTGCTTCTTCACCAAACCTGTCAATGCTAAGTATCTCTTTTTGGAAAGTTGGATAACGGCTATCGCCAAGGAAGAGATGTTTAGCATTCCTATGAAGTAGATCAATAGAACGCGCTTGATCGGGGCGGCGATCGCTTCTTAGCCAAACCCGTTAATGCCAACATTCTCTTTGCCATAATCTCGGAGTGTCTGGATTTACAATGGCTTGATGAAGAAAGAGAAGAAACTCAATCAGACGAAAACGAGGAAAGAACACAAGGGGATGATATGCTTGTTCCTCCAGTCAAAGACCTCAAAGCCTTGCTGATGATTGTTCGCCAGGCAGATACCAATGAAATCTGCCATAAAATTGGAACGTGGGATAGCCGCTATCAAGAGTTCGCTCTTCCTATCCTCGCACTTGCCGAAGAGTTTAAAATAGAAGCAATTGAGGAGTTTTTACAACAGTATTTAGACTGAGAGAACGTTAACCAAGAGAATAGTTATGTCAAATAAAGGACAAATTTTAGCGGTTGATGATACCCCCGCCAATCTAAAAGTCATTAGTGAAACCTTACACAATGCGGGATATACTGTTGCCACAGCCATTGATGGCGATCGCGCTCTTAAACGCTTGCAACACTATCAGCCCGATTTAATTCTTCTTGATATCCAAATGCCTGGTATCGATGGTTTTGAAACCTGTCGCCGTCTCAAAGCAGATCCCCAAACCCAACATATTCCTGTTATTTTTATTACTGCACTTTCCGATACTATCAATGAGGATTTCTCTTCCTTTGTATAATATTCAGTCCGATTCAACAGAGATATCCTAAAACCCTTAAAGCCAGGTCAGTGCGATGTTTTGGCGCGATCGTCAGTTTGGGGAATTAAGGGTTAATTCTCTGTAAACTCGAAAGCCCCCCATACTCCTCTTCCTAGAACATAAAAAATGATACAAGAGATTAAACTATGAAAAGACGTGATGTCTTGCGCTGGGGAACATCAGCCGCGTTGGGATGGAGTGCTACTTCTGCATTGAAAGCCTGCCGCCGTTTGTCTCCATCTTCTCCCCTTCAATTATCCCTCGAAGAGACGCGCGGTTTGGCATCGGCAGGTGTTATCGGAACCGATGCCTATCACTTTCTCAAAGATGTCGGAAAAACCTTTTCTGGCACAACTCTGCGATTAATTATAGAAGATGTCCCTGCTACAAAAGCAGCTTGGGAATTGATGCAAGATGAATTTACTCCCCTAACGGGAATTGAAGTGCAATGGGATATATTACCCCTCGATCGCGTTCTGGGACGAATCGAGCAAGACATAGCTAGAGAAGCGGGAACCTACGACATCATGTATTGGGATCAGGCTTGGATCGGTCGTTTTGTCAATATTGGGATCAATCCCAAAGAATTGCTGGAAAATAGTGACCTGCGATATCCCAACTATGATTTTGAGGATTTTTTCCGGTCTTTGGTGGCTAATGTTGCGTCCTATCAAGGACAGTTGGCCGCAATTCCCTACGACATCCCCATATTTATCATGTTCTACCGCCCGGATGTTTTTGAGGAATTGGGGTTATCTGTGTCGACGACAATGATAGACTACTTGGCGACGATCAAAGTGATTAGCGAAGCCAAAGCCCCTCATATCTATGGAACGCTAGGACAGTGGAAAGTCGGGCATTACAGCTTGCATTGTAGTATGACAGCTTGGTTGTGGGCCCATGGCGGGTCAATTTATTATGCAGATGGAACTCCAGCCATTAACGACGATCGAGCGATCGCCGGAATTGAATATATGCTCGCTCAACGACCCTATGCTCCTCCCGCAGCAACAACCTGGGATTGGTATGGGGAAGCAGAAGCCTTTCGTCAAGGTCGCGCTGCTATCATGATCTCTTGGGGGGAATTTTTTCCATGGTTTCAAGGATCATCTGGCTCCCCAATATCGGGAAGAGTGGCAGTAGCTCCTTGTCCCCAAGAAATTGCCCTACGTGCTGCCAGTGAATGCGGCTTTGGCGAAGTTCCGGGTATTAGTCATCAAGGAGGGAGTAGCTTGGCACTCTCTCGTTATAGCAAAAACCAAGATGCAGCATGGGTGTTTCTGCAATGGCTCACCAGTCCTGATGTCATTACCCGCACGGCGATTCTGAGTCAAACCAACAGCGTTCGCCGCAGCACCTACAGCGATCCTCGATTGCAACTTGGGTTTGGAGCTAACCCCCAGGTGACTAATTATTTTGATGTTACCCTGGATGCCATTGAAAATCGAATGGGAACGGAACCCCACCTCCCCAATTGGATTGATCTCGGTTTTGATTGTTTTCCGGTAGAACTCGGAAAACTAATGACCGACCAACAGAACATTAAAACGACCCTGCACCATATGGCAGAAGCTGCCGCTCGAGCCACAGAAGCCCTTTAAAATAGCGCTTCACGCTGGGAATTGATGAGTGGGTAATGGGGAAAACTCAATTTCTGACTTCCGATTCCCGACTCTCTAAGGCGTAGCACCGTAATTGAAAACCATGAAAGCTATCTCTCTCGAACGTTTCTTTAATCACTACAGCTTGCGCCATCAATTGTTAGGCGTGTTTTGCTTCATTGCTCTAACTCCCCTTGCAGGCTTTGCTTGGTGGAATTACCACACCATGCGGACAGACTTGATTGAATCGGCCAATCGATCCCTGGATACAGCCGCGTCCCAAACCGTAGTAACTCTTGATGTGTTGATACGCACTAATTTAACGGCTATTGCCATAGAGGCGCAACAAGAAACTTTTGCTACTTATTTGAGTACACCAAATTCTATCCTGAAAGAGCAAGCTCTTAACAGCCTAAATATCTTGATGGCGAAAGATAAAGTCTTTTTAGTTTCCTATGCTCTGCTCGATACTAATGGCCAGAACCTCCTCGATACTTACTCCCTTCAGATCGGACAAGATGAGTCCGATCGCGATTATTTCCAAATTGCCCTCGAAACGGGAGAACCTATTGTTTCCAACATTGAATTTTCTGAGGTTGACGGCCAACCTTACCTCTATTTCAGCCAGTCTATCCGCGATCGCCAAACGGGAGAAGTAATGGGTGTCCTACGCAGTCAGTACAGCGCAGCTAAACTCCAACATCTCATACTTGAACATGAGAATTTAGCTGGTTCTCTTTCCTTTGCTCTCTTACTTGATGACCACAATTTGCGCTTGGCCCAAGGCTATCGTGATGATGGTGGCTTGCCTCAAGAACTGCGCTTTCAATTTCTCGCCCCTCCTGAATCGGAAACCCTTCAGGAGCTACAGGTAATGTATCGCTTGCCCCCATCCCTACCTACCGATCTCGCAACTCAACTGACACAATTTGACGAATTTGCTACCAATTTTAACCCCGATCGCCCCTACTTCACGACCATTCTTTCCCAAGAGAAGAACATAGAATATGCCGGAGCGATCGCACTGAGCCAAATCCAACCTTGGAAAGTTGCTTATTTGCGCCCAAAATCCGTTTTCCTCCAACCCATAAACACTCAAACCCGCAATAACCTCATTCTCGCTTTGGGAACGACCCTTGCCGCTATTGGGATAGGATTTGGTATGGCCAATGTGATTTCGTCTCCCATTCGACGATTGACGGCAATCGCTCGGCAAATCACCGATGGAAATTTAAACGCTCATGCCGATATTGTATCGGACAATGAAATTGGCGAATTAGCTCGCACGTTCAATACTATGACTGCACAACTGCGTTCTTCCATTGATAACCTTGAACAACGGGTGCGAGAGCGAACCTTGGAATTGCAAGTGGCCAAAGAAGAAGCCGATTCAGCCAATCACGCTAAGAGCGAATTCCTCGCCAACATGAGCCACGAACTTCGCACTCCTCTAAATGGTATTCTTGGCTACACTCAAATTTTGTCCTACACCGAACTCCCGACGCAAGAACAACGGGATGGCGTGAATATCATTCATCAGTGTGGTACTCATTTGCTCAGTCTGATTAATGATGTTTTAGACCTCTCTAAAATTGAAGCTCGCAAACTGGAGTTCGTCCCCAAACCTCTTCATCTGCCCTCCTTTTTACAAAACCTGGCACAGATGTGCCAGATTCGCGCTGAACTGAAAGGACTTGAATTTATCTATCAAACCAGTTCCCGTCTCCCAGAGAGCGTATCCATCGACGACAAGCGACTGCGACAAGTCTTGCTTAATCTGCTTGGGAATGCCATCAAATTTACTGAGCGCGGTTCAGTGAGGCTATTGGTGGATGTGGTGGAGTTGTCCGAAACCAAGGCCAATCTACTGGTTCAAGTAAGGGATACAGGGGTAGGGATCGCCCTAGAAGATAGGACGAAACTGTTTGAAGCTTTCGAGCAGATCGGCAATGTCCAGAAACAAGCGGAAGGAACTGGACTGGGACTAGCCATTTCTCAACGCATTGTCCATCTCATGGGAGGACAAATCAAAGTCAAAAG
Source organism: Roseofilum sp. (assembly GCF_982964205.1). Lineage (NCBI taxonomy): Bacteria > Bacillati > Cyanobacteriota > Cyanophyceae > Desertifilales > Desertifilaceae > Roseofilum > Roseofilum sp. Next base: position 10,250 of record NZ_CEZBFX010000088.1, read on the forward strand.
TGAACTCGGTCAAGGCAGTGAATTTTCCTTCACCCTCGATCTTCCCTTAGTTGATGATTGGGTACAACCACACCGAAGGATTAAAAGCAACTCTCGCATTATTGGCTATCAAGGAGAACACCGTACCATCCTGATTATCGATGACCATTGGGAGAATCGAGCTGTTCTTTCCAACCTCCTCAACCCCCTCGGATTCACAACCCTTGAGGCAGAAAATGGAGAAGAAGGGTTGAAAATGCTGCGGGAGCAACAACCAGATTTATTAATTACTGACCTGGCCATGTCTGTGATGGATGGTTTTAAGTTGCTCAAACACATTCGCACTACGGAGGACTTGCAGCACTACAAGATTGTTGTTTCTTCGGCATCTGTTACCCAAGCTGACGAACAAAAGGCCCTGGATGGGGGTGGCGATCGCTTCTTAGCCAAACCCATCAATGTGAAGGATCTCTTTGCTGTACTCTCGGAATGTTTGCATTTAGAATGGCTATACGAAGAGCAAGAAGAATCAAAGTTTTCACCAAAAAGCAGCAGACGAGGGGCAGAAAGAGGAGATATATCTATTCCTCCTCCTGAAGACCTCAATGTATTAATCGATCTCGCTCTCAACGCAGATCTATTCAGCATCTGCGATCGACTGGAAAGGTTGGATAGCTGCTATAAAGAGTTTGCTGCCCCTCTTCTTGAACTTACCAAAGAGTTTAAAATAGAAGAAGTTGAGACTTTATTAAAAGAATACCTAGATCAACAAAAAGAATGAACATCAGAAAATATGCACCAGAATCTTTATCTACATTGATGTTAAAATTTATGCATAAACAAAACCATGTTGGCACTCTCATGTTTTCTCGAATTCGCATTCTTTTAATTATAGTCTTTGGTTTATCTAGTATGTTTTTCATGGGGATTGCCAAAGCAAGACAAACCATAAAGGTCGGGTTCACAGATAACCCTCCTGGTGTTTTTTTGGATGAGAGTGGAGTACCGAAAGGATTATTTGTCGATTTATTAGAAGAAATTGCCAGACGAGAGAAATGGGACATTGAATATATACATGAAGACTGGAAAATCTTACTCAAAAAGCTAGAGAATGAGGAGATTAACTTACTGGCCTCTATTTCTTATTCAGAAAAACGAGACCAGATTTTTGATTTTGTTAATGAACCTGTAGCCGTTAAGTGGGGGACGGTTTATGTCGCACCGAATAGCGATATAAAAATTTTACCTGATTTAGACCGAAAGCGAGTTGCCGCAGTTTCAGGAAGTATCCACAATCGTAATTTCAAGGCAATGACTCGTGATTTTGGGATTCAACCTGAAGTAATTGATGTAGCAGAAGCACCAACAGTTTTAGAATTAGTAGAAAGTGGAGAAGTAGATGCTGGAGTTATTAATAGCACGTTCGGATATCTTGAAGAAGAAAAGTATCGCATTGAAAGAACTGCTATCGTTTTTCATCCAACTCGCTCGACGTTTGCTACTCCAGAAAATAAATATGCCGATCTTCGTGAAACGATTGATGGTTATCTCAAGCAATGGAAAGAAGATCGACAATCTATTTATTATGAGTCTTATAATAATTGGTATGGAGGCAAAGAATTAGTCAAGGAAACTATTCCTAAATGGTTGATTTTTGTAGCCCTGGGAGGAACGACAGGTGTTATCGTTATTTTCTGTTGGAATCAAACTCTCACACGGGAGATCGAACAGCGCAAAGTCTTAGAATTTGAATTGCAAGCGGCAAAAGAAAAAGCAGAAGTTGCCAATCAAGCCAAAAGTGCTTTTATTGCTAACATGAGCCACGAATTGCGAACTCCCCTCAACGGTATTCTTGGCTATGCCCAAATCTTAGAGCGATCTCGTGTTTTACCCCCGAGAGAAAAAAAGCAGGTGGATGTTATTTATCAATCTGGTTATCATTTGCTAACTTTAATTAATGATATTCTCGATCTGGCCAAAATCGAAGCTCGAAAACTGGAAATATTGCCGGTTCCCGTCCATTTTCCTGCTTTACTCCAAAACGTTGTGGAAATGTGCAAAATTAAGGCTGAACAAAAAGGTCTTGATTTTATCTATCAATCCAGCAGCCGCTTACCAGATGGCGTTGCTATTGATCAAAAGCGTCTGCGTCAAGTCTTAATTAATTTGCTCGGTAATGCCATTAAGTTTACCGATTCGGGTACTGTCACCCTGCGAATTGATGTATTACAACAATCCGAGACAGATACCAAGCTTTTCTTTCAGGTCATGGATACTGGAGTCGGTATCACCGAAGGGGATCTGGCTAAATTGTTTGAAGAATTTGAACAAGTCGGCGATCGCCAAAAACAATCAGAAGGCACTGGACTCGGACTCGCCATCTCTCAGCGTATTGTCAATCTGATGGGGGGAAGCATTGAAGTGAAAAGCCAACTGGGCCAAGGGAGTGAATTCTCTTTTGTTATTGATGTTCCCAGAGTAGAGGATTGGGCACAAAAACAGAGGGAAATTCACAAGAGCAATAATGCTGGACATCACTGGTGTGATAATGCTGAACATCGCTGGCGCGATCGCATTATCGGCTATGCAGGAGAACGTCGGACTATCCTGATTGTCGATGACCGTTGGGAAAATCGAGCTGTGGTCTCCAACCTCCTCGAACCTCTAGGATTTGAAACCCTTGAGGCAGAAAATGGAGAAGAAGGGTTAAAACTCCTGCGGGAAGAGCAACCCGATTTATTAATTACTGACCTTGTCATGCCTGTAATGGATGGCTTTGAATTGCTCAAACGCATTCGGGCTGCCGAGGACTTATGGCATTATAAGATCGTTGTCTCCTCTGCATCTGTCACCCCAGCCGACCAACAAAAAGCTCTTGATGAAGGTGGCGATCGCTTCTTAGCCAAACCTGTCGATGCTCAGGATCTCTTGGCAGTACTCTCGGAATGTCTAAATTTAGAATTGCTTTACAACGAGCAAGAAAAATCAGAAATATTGTCAAGAAACCAAAAAGGGGTACAAACGGGAGATATACTTATTCCTACCCCCGAAGACCTCAAAATATTAATCGATCTTGCTCTCAAAGCCGATCTATTCAGTATCTGCGATCGACTTGAAAAGTTGGATAGCTCCTATCAAGAATTTGCTGCCCCTCTTCTTGAGCTTGCTGAAGAGTTTAAAATAGAAGAAATTGAGACTTTATTGCAACAATATTTATCACAAGATGCAATTTAGAGGTATTGTAACTTTACCCCAGTTTTTGAGATAGCTGCTATAGCATAGAAATGGAGAGTTAGGACAGTTTCTATTCCCTATTCCCTATTTTGTTAGAATTTAATTATGACGAAAACAAAAAATATGAGTATTTATGCTTAAAAGCTATCCTGATAAAGCGATCGCGAAACCCGGTTTTGTATTTTTGCAAGGAATATTATTCTTCTTCATCTTCACTTTTGTTCTACCCGGTTGTCAATCCCAACCCGAAGAACCTATTGCCCAAGAATTGGCGACAACCAATATTTAGAACGACTGTGATATCATTCTTGAATCTCAGGTTCAACTTCAGGCGTTCCCTTCAAGGCTTTGAGTTGGGTTTCAAGTTGTTCAATGCGCTCTAGTAACCGTTCATTGGTTTCTTGCAGTTGTTTGTGCTGACTGCTTAAATAAGGGTCGCTCTCCCACCAGTTAATACCAATTTCTTTGGCTTTATCAACAGAAGAAATTAAGAGGCGAATGCGAACATTGAGTAATTCCGTTGAACCGACGGAAACAGAGATATCACCAGCAATGACAACCCCTTTGTCTAGCACTCTTTCGAGGACATCAGCGAGGGTTGAACTTTGGCTTGAGGTTAGGGGACGGGAGTTGGCAGGCACGGGAATGGGGGATGGGGAATAGGGAATAGGGAATAGGGAAAACTAGGTTTTGCCCTTTCCTTCGATGAATGATTGAGCAATATATTTGCGCTCTTCATTGAGTCGAATTTTGCCTTGTTCCATTAAATGGCGCAAAATGTTGACGGTTTCTACTCGATTCAATCCTACTGCACTTTCGATATCTGATAATTTTGCTCCTTGGCTTTGGTGTAAGAAGGTGTAAACTTTTTGTGCTGGTTGAGGTGCTTCGGGAGCAGCAGACGCAGGAGTGGGAGAAGGGGGGAGAGCGTTTTGAGGCTCAAAAAGGTTTTTCAAAACCAAGTAAGCGGCGGAAAGGTCTAAGTCGGTACGGGAGAGGAGGATATCTTCACAGACTTCCTGAAAGGGTTCTTGGTTGATGGCGATCGCAATTTGATGTTCGTGACAAATCTTAGCGATCATCAATCCCGATCGCAAACCCATTGTTTTCTGAGTTCCCGTTTTCTGCTGAAATTCCATCACAATATTGACGATGGTTTGGGCTTCTTCCTGGATAATGCCAATTTTTTCCACTAAAATAGCCGTCTGGGTTTCGGCTTCGGGATCGGGCATATTCAAGGTTACCAGACGGTCTAAAAGCGCATCTTGGGTGGCATGAACCCCACAGTATTCTTCCGGGTTACTGGTAAAAATGGCGCGAAATTGGGGATGAACCCGAATATATTCGGAGCGACTGTTATTCGGAGGCAGAACCAGCAATTTTTCTTCTAAGGTCGATAACAGTACATTATTGACCTCTGGACGGGAGCGATTAAACTCATCGTAAACTAGGGTAAATCCTTCTTTAGCAGCTAGCGTCAACCGAGAATCTACCCAATTTTTCCGCAGCTCATCTTCGAGTTTTATGACACTGTGGATATAGTTATCAACCACTTTTTTACGGGTATACCCGGATTGGTTGCCAATCAGATCGGAGGTTTTGAGTTCATCATCCCCAAAAATAAGCATAATAGGGCGACTCAATAAATCTGCTAAGTGCAAGGCGAGAGTCGTTTTTCCTGTTCCTGCGGGGCCGCGCAAATGCACAGAAAACCCAGACTGGAGATAGCGCAGAGCGCGGTTTGTCAGTCGCTCAATAGTGGGCGTATTGACAAAGCCCTTAGAACGGGCATTGAGTAAAGTAGGCATAGGGAGTTACGTTAGAGTACGGAGTACAGGCGATCGCGCTGAGTCACCATGCCTTTTTTGATCAGCGATCTCAAAGTATCGACTGCTTGTACACGGTTAATCCCTAGGGCTTCTTCGATCGCTGTTAATCGCGATGCGGGAGTCTTGCGTAAGAAATTATAAACTTGTTCTTCTTCCGTAGAAAGATAGTTTACATTTTTTTTATCCGCTTTTTGCAGTACCTGTTCTGGGGTTGGGGGAGGAGTGAGCGAAGGAGCGATCGGAATCGGTTGGGGAAGAGAGACGGCTGGCTTAGGCACTGCTCCTTTGGCGATCGAAATCGATCGCTTGGATCTAAAAATGGGTTTAGGTTTAACAGCTTGTGCTGGCACTGCCACCGGTGTATCACCCCAAACCGCTTGGTAGAGATTTTGGCGATACGCTTGTAAGCTCTGGATAAACCGATCGAGTTCCCCTTGCAGGACTTGGTAGCTCTCCTGCTGTTGTTGACGATTCTCCTGTAGAGTTTTTTTCACCTCTGTTTTGCGGGTCTGAATCTCAGCTATCCGCTCCTGACGCTTTTGCTCGAGGTGTTGGCGATAGCTGTCCATTTGCAGATGAAGATCTTCGATAAACTCAGCGAGATCTTCCTGAAGGTCTCCGTAGCGCTGTTGACGACTCTGACGAGCTGTCTGCAACAAGTTTCGGGTTTCGGTTTGCAAACGCTCCAGGGTCTCTTGGAGGGTGGTGGCGATCCGATCGCTCATCAGGGACCGTTCTGTGGTGCAAGTTTCCAAAAAGTCTTCGATCCAGTCCTGCAAATTCTGGGTGTAGGTTTGCAAGGCAATCTGTTGCTGTTGCCCTTGGAAACGTCGATCAGCTTCAGCCTGGGCCAATGTTGTCCGAAATTGCCGCAGTTGGTTTTGGAGTTGTACCGTTGCTGCTTGACGCTGGTCATTTAGGGTCTTAATCTGAGTTTGCACTGCCTCCTTTCGCCAGCGTGCTTCAGTTTGGCGTTGTTCTCTTTGCGATCGCCACTCATCTTTAAGCGCCATAGTCTTTTGATCCCCTCCCCTAGAGAGCTTCGTTATCAGACCGCCATTCTAAAACTCAGAGGAAATAGAAACCCGTTTCTATTTCCTCTAAGGGTAGACATACCTCTTGAAAGCCAGTTTAATCCCGAACTTTAAACGGCTGGGACAGCAGCTTGAGCCGTTAGACCCACTGCTTCAGCATATTTGAGGTAAGTTTCAACCGAAGCAATAACCACCCGAGCTTCAATGGCCAGCAGTTCAATTCCCACTAACGAGACCCGAACCCAAGCATCAACGACAATCCCTTTATCAAGGATGCGATCGACTACTTCTCCGAGACTCGATGAAGAGTTTACTTTTTCAACAGCCATAATTAATCTTCCCCTATTTGAATTGGGCGATGGTTCCGAGAGCCAAGCTTATACCGCTTAGGTAAAAGTGTTCTTGATGGATCACCAATGACCTGAATTAGGCTCAATAGTTATTTATTTTATCCGACAATGGAGGAATATCTGTGAAAATTCTCCTACACTTTACTTAAATTCATTATTTGTATTGCTAGAGTGCCTTTTCCCTCCTACAAATTGCTATAGTGCGAAGCGCTATATGTCAGAATGAACTCACATCCTCCGACCCCAGCAAACCAAGAAACAAGCTCCATGGAACGGCTGCTTAACCAACGATATCAATTTATTAAAACCCTTGGCTCCAACCAGCTTGGTCAAACTCACCTGGTTGGCGATACCCATCTTCCAGGACATCCTCGATGTGTCGTCAAGCAATTAAAGCTTCCTGGTAATAATCCCAAAACCTTAGAATTCAGTTTAATTTTACTTAATAAGAAGGCAGAAGCCCTCAAAAGTCTTGGTACTCATCCCCAAATCCCTAAACTGCTCGATTATTTTGAAGAGAGCCAAAGTTTTTATCTCGTGGAAGAGTTTATTGTTGGTACTTCTTTGCGCGATCAATTGGAATCTCAGCCCCAATGGACAGAAGCCCAAGCGATCGGCTTGCTCGAAGAAGTGTTACAAATCTTATCTTTTGTCCATAGTCGTGGATTGATTCATCGCTCCATTAAACCGTCAAATTTAATTCGCCGTAAATCAGACGATCGCATGGTGCTAACGGGATTTGGTATTTTTAAGGAGATTGGTACTCAAGTGATGCGCTCTCAACAACAACTGTTGAAAGCTCAAAGAAATGGTTCAGTGGTTTATGTGTCCCCAGAACAAGACCAAGGACAAGCCCATTTTAATAGCGATCTCTATTCGTTAGGCATAATTGGGATTCAATTACTCAGCGGTCAAAGTATTTTAGAATTGTCGACATTGAGGAGTAAAGCAACCCAAGATTGGCAGGATAGGGTTAAAGCGAATCTAGACTTGATCTCTATTCTGAATAAAATGGTAGCTCCGGATACAAAAGAACGCTATCAATTAGCCACCAGTATCTTAGAGGATTTAGCTAATTTGCAACCGGGTAAAGTGAGTGCGCCTTTAGTGCGCTCTGAAACCCCTCCATTGGTTCCCCAAGGACAACCCCAGGAACCCAAAATTGATTATGAGGAGGTAACCTCCGTGACTCCCCTGAATCCGTTCCAAGCAAAGCGTTATTTATTACCCTTAAGTGTGGTCTTAGGCAGTTTGATTTTGCTGGGGATCGCCTTGGGATCGAGTCGTTTTTCTTTATCAGGGTTGAGTCGCAATAGTCTGAAGGAGGCTCAAAAGTATGCTCAAGAGGGGAATCTAGATGAGGCACTAAAGTCCTATAGTCAGGCGATCGCCAAACAGCCAAAAAAGGGAGAGGCTTATTACCAACGTGCTTTGATTTATCAGGATCGAGATAATCTTGAGGCAGCTTTGGAGGACTTTACCCAGGCAATTTTGCTCTCGAGTAACCTAACTGAGTCCTATTATCAGCGGGGCAATATCCGATTTGAATTGGGCGATCGCCAAGGAGCTAAGGCTGATTATACTGAAGTCCTTGCCCTCGATCCGAGTTTTGTCCCGGCTTATGTGAATCGGGGTAGCGTATTATCGGATTTAGGAGATGATAAAGGGGCTATTCTGGACTACACTGAAGCCCTGGAACTGGAGCCAACTTTGAGCGCAGCCTATTTGAATCGCTGTTTATCTTGGTCAAATGTGGGAGATCAGGAGCGGGCGATCTCCGATTGTACCCAGGCTATCAATCTAGAACCGACAGATGGTTTAGCCTATCAAAATCGAGGGTTAGCCCGGCGGAAACAACAAGATTTTCAGGGGGCGATCGAGGATTATAATATTGCCATTCGCCTCGATCCGGACGATCCAGTTCCCTATCATAATCGGGGATTAACGCGGTTAGATTTAGGGGATACTCAAGGGGCAATTTCTGATTTTACTAGAGCGATCGAACACAAGTCCGATTTTGCCCTCGCCTATTATGACCGAGGATTAGCTTACGTGAAGCGAACGCAAACGGATAAGGCGATTTCAGATCTACAAAAAACTGCCCAACTCTGTTCGAGTATGGGCAGAGTCGGGTGCTATGAAGATGCGACATATCAATTGGATCAATTACCTTCTTCTGGAGAGGTTACGCCATAATCCGCCGTCTTCCTGTACCCCCTCTCGGAGTTTCACCTCCTCGACGGTTGTATCTATATCCATAGAGGATTTCTGTAGACTCGGAGGTATCAACCGATAGAGTGGATACTTCCGAGGAAGAGAGTGGAGTCATGGCGATCGTATTCACCAAGAACAGGGGGGAAACCAGTAAAGAGAGCAGAGTTTGCATTAGATGCCATCAGAAAGCTTCTATACTCTCTTTACGGGCACAATTACCCCGATCCGGAAGATGCGTTTTTTTCCTTAGATATTCTCTTCAGAATTCAGAAATATTGTTCAATTCAAGCGATCGCCCTCTCCAAAAGTAATCTTGAAGAGAGAGTGGGATCTCAGATTCGCACTTGAGTCACAGAAATTTTACCGGAAAAACAGACATCTACATCCGTGCCTGGAGTGCGATCGCGTCGATCGTAATTTCCACAGTACAGATACTCATCCTCGTTGATTCGATACTGGAGCGGTAACGGTTTCTTACTCAAGGGACAAAATACCATTTCTGGTTCTGGAGAACCAGTTTCAAGATGGGGAATATTCACATTCCAGAAACATCCTGGCTCCAGAGGATGGGAAAACAGCTTAGATAAAATATGGGCTGTCCATTGCGTCGTTTGTTCCCAGTCAATTTCTAAAGGGCGCTTGATCCAGTGGGAAATGGCAATACCAGGAATTCCATGAAAAGCGGCTTCCCGCACCGCAGCAACGGTTCCAGACATATACACATCCACCCCCATATTTCCCCCAGCATTCACCCCAGAGAGAACCCAATCAATCTCCTGATTCAATTGGGGTTGCAATTGGGCGATCGCCAAGCGGGTACAATCAGCAGGAGCGCCCTGGACAGCATATTCAGTTGGCGATCTCTCTTCCATCTTCAGGGGTTTATAGGTTGTCGTTTGATGGCTACACCCAGAATATTGTACTGTGGGAGCAACGATAATCCCCTCACCCTCAACAGCATCATGGAGGGCACGAATACCAGGAGCATCAATCCCATCATCATTGGTTAAAATTATCATTAGTCAAATTATCAGTTATTGTCTATAATTGCCACCGATAGTCATCCAGCCCACCAAGTCGTCTTGAGTGCGAACTCGGACATATTCTTGGCGACCGTAGTAAAAAGTATTTCTCCAGTTAACGATGATCGGTTCGCCCCGATAAACGGTGCGGATGCGATCGCCCTGATTATTGTAAATGCCCGAAGTAACTGTCACTCGTTCGCGGGAACCTCGACGCACCGGATCGTTATAATCCACCCCTGGAGGACCAAAAAAACCGCCACCCCCCGGATTTTGAGCATAATTGGTTTCAAACCGCGCTCGACACCCATTTCTTACCCAAACAAATCCATTCCCAAACCCCCAATTTCCGATGCAAGAGGCTGTGGAATATTGCTCCACTAAGGTTATACCATTACGAGTATCGACGGGGCAGTTAGCCGGTTGAGCATCGTGACTTTCACAGCGTACAGATTGAGAGGGTCTTTGGGCAGTGGCGGGTTGCACGTTGATGGCGCTTATGCCTACCATCACACTAGAGGATAAAGCCGCTGTAAGACAAGATTGGAGAACTCGACGCAT
>NZ_CEZBFX010000089.1:0-20450 GCF_982964205.1 Roseofilum sp.
CTGCAAGACTCATGGTAATCGGTGAAGGAGCAATTAACCATTTAAAAATTAATAGCAGTCTCTTATGTAATGACGGAAATTTCCGCTTCGCGGACATGAAACGTCAGAATTTCCAAGAGTGACAGAAAATGTCTCATAGCGTTTCTCTCTTCTCTGAGGTACAGCTTGAAGCCTTAGAACCTGAGCCATATAAGCGATTCCCCATTCCCCATTCCCTAGCGCAAAGCGCTATATCCGATCAAACTAAAATTCGATCGCTCTGTGATTATCCCCTAAATCAGGCTCGGCGCTAAAGCTCTCAAAGTAGGTTCGCAGATCTTCCGGAAAATGGGGAAAGTGAAACTGGGTATCTCCTTGGGCAATATCTGCCCAAAAATAGCGCAGAGAACCCACCCATTGCTGTGCGTCCTCCTCCGTTAAGTTGCAAGGATCTCCGGTTAACAGACGCATCATAAATGGGTGCGATCGCTCTCCCATCCATTCCCGTGAAAATGCTCCTAAATTCTCCCAACCGGGAAGGGTTTTAATCTGATGGGATTGAATCTCCAGTCTCGTTTTTACCCCAGCTTGCGAGGTAACTTTTAAGGTTCGATAAGCATGGGGATAACTAACCAAAGATCCGGTAGTAATTTCATATAAATTACCCTGTTGGGCAATATCCTGAACATGCAAATGACCGGTAAACATTAAATTGATGCCTGATTCCTGCAATACATTAATTAAGCGCGGCCCATTTTTTAACATATAGCGTTGGCCTAAACAATGAGTGCGCTGATCCGGTAAATGTTCAATCACATTATGATGAATCATCACCCAACGTAAGGGTTCACTCGTAGTCGCTAAAATATGGTCTAACCATTCAAACTGGGCTTCATTCAGATACCCATAGCCGAATTGTTTCCCGTCTTCATCAAATTCATTAGAATCTAAAGCAATGAGACGCACACCTGGTAAGAGTTCACAGGTATAATCGGTTTGTCGAGATTGGTGATATCCAAATTGATGATAATAGGTGGGAAACTTAGCACGACTAATTGAGGTTTCATTGCCCCACTGAGTGGGGATATCATGATTTCCTGGAATCACATAAACTGGATAGGGCAACTGGGAAAGGCACTGTTTTAACCATTGATGATTTTCTGGCTCTCCATGTTGAGTTAAATCCCCTGGCAAGAGCAAAAAATCCAGATCCAATTGACTGAGATGATCGAGGGCTAACTCTAAGGCTGGAATACTGATTTCCACCAGATGAAAGCGTTTGGGATGATCCCAAATGGTATGGGGCAGGGCAATATGTAAATCACTGATAATGGCAAACTGAAACTCAAAGTCCATTTTTGATTTCTAAAAAAACGATCATAAAATATTACAGGTCATTATATCATTCTCTGTTTCCTATCTGTTATAAAATCCCTAGAATTCCTATAGAAATACTCGATAAAAATCATGGATGATATTGACGAAATTACTGGGATGTATCTAAGCGGACAAAATCCAGAACAATTTGCTAAAATGTAGAAGAGATAAAATCTCTCATTGACTCATTGGGTTTTTAGTATCTATGCTTACTGAATAACAGAGGAGTATCGATCGTGATTAATGATTGGATTCGAGAGTTACCGAAAGCAGAATTACATATTCATATTGAAGGATCTTTGGAACCGGAATTAATGTTTGCCTTAGCCGATCGCCACCAGATGACCCTTCCCTATGATTCCATAGAAGCTGCCCATCAGGCCTATCAATTCCAAGATTTACAATCATTTCTGGATCTCTACTATGCGGGAACCAATGTCCTCTGTACGGAACAAGACTTTTATGACCTCACCTGGGCTTATCTCCAACGGGCCCACAAGCAAACTGTACGCCATACAGAAATTTTCTTTGACCCCCAAATCCATACCCAGCGAGGAATTCCTTTTGAAGTTGCGATCGCTGGCATTCATCAAGCCTTGGTCGATGGTCAAAATCAACTGAGCATATCTTCTGGTCTAGTTCTGTGTTTTTTACGTCATCTGAGCGCTGAAGACGCAATGAAAACCCTAGAAGACGCACTCCCTTACCAAGATTGGATCGTTGGGGTGGGTTTAGATTCTTCAGAACGAGGTCATCCCCCTTCTAAGTTTACTGCTGTTTTCGATCGCGCCAGAGCGCACGGGTTTTTGACCGTTGCTCATGCAGGAGAAGAAGGACCCCCTGAGTATATCTGGGAAGCGATCAACTTACTCAAAGTCGCCCGCATTGACCATGGGGTGCGATCGCCAGAAGACCCTAAACTGATGGCATGGCTCAAAGAACAGCAAATTCCCCTCACGGTTTGTCCCCTCTCCAATATTGAGCTAGGTGTCTTTGAAAGCCTCGAGCAACATCCCATCAAACAATTACTAGATGCCGGCTTACGAGTAACTGTTAACTCGGACGATCCAGCCTACTTTGGGGGCTATGTGCAAGAAAACTTCATGGCTATCTATGAAGCCCTAAACTTGAGTCAACAGGACTTATATCAATTGGCGAAAAACTCCTTTCTGAGTTCATTTGCATCAGAATCAGCAAAAGAAACAGCGATCGCCGAACTTGATGCCTATATGCATCAAACCTTACCGGAGTTGCCTCCGTTATACAATACCTCTAATTCTCCAGCGCTCCCTTGAGCAAAAGTTCATCCTCTATTCCCTATTACCTTTTGCCTAGCCCATGCTATCCTGAGCCAAGATTATCCTGTTTTCTTTCTATCCCCACTATGGCACTGTTAGATTCAAAAGGTCGGTTATTTGGCAAATTCTCCATTCTCGATCTCGGCGCGCTCGTCGTCATCGGCCTAGTCTTATTTGGCATTTTCTTCTATCCAGGAACCTCTGGATCGGTTGCCCAAGTGGGAGTCGTCACCAAACCCGTAGAAGTAGATGTTATTGTCCGGGGGTTAAGTGTACGCAGTCCAGAAGCCTTGATTCAGGAATTCCAAGAAAGCCAGACAACCAATATCATTATCCGCAATCAACCCTATGGAAGTGTAACCGTTAAATCCGTAGAACGCTTAGAACGTCCGGTCATTATTCCTCAACCGGATGGTAGTGCCAAAGCCTTAGAAGATCCCAGAGAACAGAGTCGCTTTTCCCTCGATATGTTGATGACTCTAACTGGAAATGCCCAAATCACTGAAAGCGGTGTAGTTTTGGGAAATAGTAAGCTCAAAATTGGCACACCTGTAGAGTTGGAAGGGTTTACGTATAACTTCAATGGCAGTGTGATAGAAGTTCGCATTCCTGAATAGTAACCGATCTGATGGAGCGATCGCCCCTTGTGGCTACAACGTTGAGATGTCTAATATTCTCGATCCAGTTTTAGCAAAGTATGCAATAAAACCCTTGCTCCTTGCAGACAATCGCGATCTCCAGTATACTCCTCTCCAGAATGGCTAATTCCCCCTTGAGAAGGCACGAAAATCATCCCCATATCGGTACAGCGCCCCAATTCTTGGGCATCATGACTCGCGCGACTAGGAAGGGAAAGATGGCTTAATCCTAAGTCTTGGCAAACACTGGCGATCTGCTGTTGAATTTTGGCAGGGGCGAGAGTCGCTTGAACGTTTAGCAGGGGTTCGATCGTAATTTGAGTTCCTGTCGCCGTCGAAATTTGTTCTAATTGGGTTTTTAAGTCAGCGACTAAACGGTCGAGAGTTTGCTGATTCAAATCTCGAATATCGACAGTCATTTTGACTAAGCTGGGAATAATATTAGGGGCATTGGGAAACACTTGCAGGGTGCCTACCGTGGCAACTGGATCGCCAGGAGCAGATTCGGCTAAGTGTTCAACTCCGAGGACAATTCGAGCCGCAGCAGTGAGGGCATCTTTACGCATTCCCATCGGTGTGGTTCCAGCATGGTTAGCTCTACCTTTAACGGTGACGATATAGCGTTGTTGGCCAACAATCCCTTGAACAATACCAATTTGTTTGCCCAATTGTTCTAGGACTGCTCCTTGTTCGACATGCAACTCTAAAAAGGCGGCGATGTCTTGGCGGCTTTGTTTCGCTTTAGCTAAAGTATGCCAATTACCGCCCACTTTAGCTAAGGCATCGATGATAGAAAGATTAACTTTGGTTTCATAGTCTTCTGGATTCAAAGATGCGGTTCCAGAAATCGCTTTACAACCGATCATGGTGCTTTCTTCATCGGTTAAAACAATGACTTCTAGAGGATGATTGAGGTATTGTTGATGGTCATTTAAAACCCGAACGACTTCAATTCCAGCAAGGACTCCCAATGCTCCGTCAAACTTACCGCCAGACACGACTGTATCGAGATGGGAACCGGTGGCTAAGACGGGAAGATGGGGCTGTTTTCCGGGATAGGTTCCGCGCAAGTTTCCGGCACTATCAACTCGGACGGCCATGCCTGCTTCTTCCATCCACTGACGCACTAAGGCACGTGCTTGGAGATCTTCGTCAGAAAAGGCAAGGCGACAAATACTGCGATCGCCCTTTTGACCAATTTTCGCCAGTTCTTCTAAGGAACTCTGGAGACGTTGGGCATTAATTTGCAGAGTTTCAATCATAGTCATTAATGGGTAATGGGTAATGGCGATATAATCCAGAGAGACCATCCAAGGGCAGTTCAGCACCCAGCTATGTCACTGCAATTTTATCAACAGTTACTCAAGCCTTTGCAAACCGGAGATCTGGCGATCGCCACAGTAATGAAAACGACTGGCTCTGTACCGAGAGAAGTGGGAGCGAAAATGGCGCTCTGTGCGGATAGCACGCTGTTGGATACCATCGGCGGCGGAGCAGGAGAAGCCAAGGTTTTAAGCACCATGGAGAACGTTTTAGCATCGGGAGATCCGCAGAAGGTGAACATTGACCTATCCGGTGCAGTTCAGCGAGTTACCGAGGGGGTTTGTGGGGGACAAATGCAGGTGTGGGTGGCTAAATGGTCGGGTGAAGCGGCGATCGCCTTAATCACCCGTATCCTAGATCGGCTCAATCAGGGTCATACTGTGCGTCTATTTACCCCCTTTTCTCCCAGTTTCTCTCCCTATCTTCTCAGCCCTAATTCTCCTCAACCCTCCCCAAAATCAGGATTTATAGACTTGATTGAACCCCCTCCCCTACTCCTGATTATCGGTGCAGGGCATGTAGGGGAAAAACTCGCTCAAGTTACTACATTATTAGGCTTTCAAGTCGTTATTCAAGACGATCGCCCCCAATGGGCTAATCCTGAGCGTTTCCCCTCTGCATTGGCGATTTACACCGATTCCATAACCCCCCTTTTAGACCAATGGCCCTATCATCATCCTCTTTATATCGCCATGGTCACTCGTGGATATGATTACGACCTCGAAGCCCTAACGAGTTTGTTGCACAACAATCTCCCCTATCGCTATATTGGCATGATTGGATCGGTTAAACGGGTGAACAAAATCCGCAAAGCACTCGCAGATTATCCCATTCCTTTAGATAAACTCAATCGGATCAATGCCCCCATTGGATTGGATATTGGAGCCTTAACACCAGCAGAAATTGCCATTAGTATTGGAGCCGAGTTAGTCTTAGTCCAACGGGGTGGAACCGGTTTACCTTTATCGCAAGCAAACCATTAGGAGATATTCTGCTAACTTAGCTATTTGGCGGGATTATTTGCTTGATCTTGGTTAATACCAGAAGTGTTGAATCTTGACATAAAACTTTACCTTAAATTCAAGATAAGCCCCTAGGGAACTAAATCAGGGTTTCTGGAATCAGATCGTAGCTCCAATGAATAAGAGAGCAACGCTGACTAAGTTCTACTTGCAAATAACGGAATTTATCCAACAAAGTTTTGCCATAGAACTGATGAACTTCCATTAACTGCAAGATTAAGTAAGCAATCAACACCATGAGGATCTGCCAGGTCACTCCATTCTCATTTTTCGTGATAAGTTTATTCAGCTTTAAATGCATTTTCAAGAACTTCCACAGTACTTCAATTTCCCAACGCTTTCTATAGATTTCACTAATCTCTAGTGATTACGGTTGAATCTATTGGCAATAACGTTAGAGCTTCTACTCTATTTTTCTTTTTTAACTGATAAAGTAATTGATTATAGATACAATATAACTTGTGGTCTTCTCTGGATTTACAGGCTTTGGAGAAGGTTGATTTATCCACCTTAATTCCCGTATGATCCAATCGGTAGAACAAGTCTCTCATACGAGTCAAACTACTATCGAGTACGAAGTTTAACCAGATTTCAAAGAAGAGGCGAGAGTTCAGAACTGGGTAGTCATGAGGAGACAATGACTTGAGAATGGGTTGGACAAGATTTGTAAAAGACGCTACTATTTGTAGAATATTGTTTGAATATTTGAGGATAGAATACCATATTTTATCCTCTTTTTTTCGACATTAAGCTAACATTCAACACTTCTGGATCCATGATAATTCAACTCATGGCTGGCGCTGACTAAAGCAAACAAGG
This sequence comes from Roseofilum sp., assembly GCF_982964205.1. Taxonomy (NCBI): domain Bacteria; kingdom Bacillati; phylum Cyanobacteriota; class Cyanophyceae; order Desertifilales; family Desertifilaceae; genus Roseofilum; species Roseofilum sp. The sequence goes on from NZ_CEZBFX010000089.1 coordinate 6,457, forward strand.
GCCCTGTTTGTTCTGTGCCATTGACTGCTAGATCGCTATGGCATAGATAAAGGCGCTCTTCCACACGAGTGAGTAAATCGAGTAAGATGCGTCTGAGTCGTTCTTCATCGGCTTCTTGGGTATGTTCGACAGTCCAAGGTTGGCCTAAACGGTGTTGTAAAAACAGGGGAGCAGCCCATAAATTAGCGGCTCCACCTTTGAGCCAGAGGGGAGAGCTGGCATCGAGCCAAAAGTGCCATCGGTGAGTGTAGCGACTGGAACGGTATTGGAAAATGGTGGCTAGGGTGACGCTGTTGGCTTTGGAGCCGGTGGGTCGGACGGGGTAGGGGTTAGCAGAGATCGCCCCTTGACGCAGCAATTGGATAAATTGGGCTAGGGGAGAGTGGTTGGGATGCAAGCGATGATGAATCTGCCAGTAATGATGGGCGGTTTCCATTAGTTCGCGGATAGCGGCGAGTTGGTCGTAGGGCAGGGTATGGTTGAGGAAAAACCGGGTAATGGCGCGATCGAGGAAAATCAGGGGAGTGGTCAACAGGCGTTGGGAGCGTCCTTCTTTTTGGGTTTCGATCCAGGTTCGGATTTGGTTGTAGGCGGTGCTGGGACGGTAGCCTAGACGATCCCATCGGTCAAAAACTTTCATGTCGAGTAGGTGAGGATGGTCGGGATCGGGAACGTAGCAGCGATCGGCGATCAGACCAGCTCGCACGGGGTCGATCCAGTAGGGAGGGGGTTGGTTGGGTTGGGCATTTCCGAGCAGAGGATGGCTGAGAAAGATGAGCATTTCGGCGATCGCCTCTCGGTTCACCAGTCGCCCCAAGCCGGGATACACCAGGGTCAGTAGGGTGAGCAGAGCGCGGATCAGGGGGGAGGCGATCAGGGGGCGCTGTTCGTTAAGCGGACGTAGGGAAATATCAGCTTGGTTGAGGATGTGAATCAGGGTATAGCGGGCAATGTCGTCTAATCCTGGGGCGATGATGGCGATGTCTTGGGGGGGAATGTGTTGGTTGTGAATGGCATCAATGATGGTTTCCGCCGTTTCCCGTAAAAGTTGCGATCGCGAGATGGTAGAGAGAGATTGGATCTGTTCTGCAGGAAGGTGAACGGGTTCAGCAAATAGCGGGTTAATGACTTGTTCGATTTCGTCCAGGTCTAGCATTCCCGCCAGTCCTAGGTTAGGGCGATTTCCGAGATCTTCAATGTGGCAGCGTTGGGCAATTTGGGCGATGTATTGGGGGTCGGCATTGAGACCGACACGAATACCGCCATCTGGGTTGTAGGTGAATAAACTGGTGCGGTCTCGATCTAGAAATAGCTCAAATAGATAGCGCATGATGGCGGGATATTCATCTACATCATCGGCGCAGAGACTCTGATAGCGTTGGAGGAGATAGTTTTGGTAGTGGCGATCGCCAATCAGATGTTGTCCATACAGATCGAGCGCCAGTCCGTAGGTGAGAAAGCCATGGGTTAAACACCAAGTGCGCCACTGCTTCAGGGCAACGCCAATATTGTGCCAAATATCGGGACTTTTGGCCAGGCTTCCCAGTTCTCCTTGTTCGAGAATCATGGGAATATCGGCGATCGCCACACCACTGGCAGCCGCTAGGGCCCAAGTATCCAACAGTTGCCGCACCAAGCGCACGGGGGACACCCCTTCTAAACTTAAGGCTCCACGGTCTAAATCGTCTTGCCAGAGAACACTCGCCCATTCTTGCTCCGTTTCTGGACGCAGGCGCATTGGAAATTGGGATTCTATCTCCAATTGCTGCATTAATTGGGGCCAAAATAAGCTCACTTGATTGAGGCAGAACCCTAGGGGGGTAGTGGTTTGGCTCAACAGTCCCCCTCTAGGGGGGTCTAACCGGGTGAGGCGATCGTCCAAATCTAGACGATTATCTCCCGTTGCCGCAAACACCAAAATCATCAGGTTAGCCGTCGAGCCAGAATCGAGTTGTGGCCAGACTTGCTCACCGATATACTCAACCAGACGACGGGTTTTACCACTGCGGGACGGGCCCACTATCCAAAGAGAATCTAAAGACACGCTACACGACTCAGAAGACATTTGATAAGATACCATTCATAGCGCCAGCCGCTGGTAATTGAAGTCCATTTGCTCGATCGTTGTCTGGAATAACATGGCTAAAGGCTCTCCCTGGCAAAAATTCCAATCTTCCTTTCGCTTTCTCAACCGCTGGTTCTGGCAAACCCCCGATCGCGCCTTAGATGATGCCTACGAAGTTGTGCTGAAAATTCAGGCGATCGAAGAAGAATATTTTGGGGGGCAGAAGATTGTTCTTGATTCTCAACAATATAATAACACAGTTCAGTCCTATTTTAAGCGCGAGTTAGCCAACAACTTAAACACCGCTCGCATTCGTTTATCCGAATTCAATACCAGCCGATTATTCGTCAACTCTTCCTCTCGGAAATTAGCCAATAGTCTCTGGCAATCCAACGCCATAAATCTCGACAAAAATCCCATTGAAGACTCCCAACTTACCCTAGAAAAACTCAACACCATCGATCAAATCTTAAGTCGATATAATGCTCAAGCGAACAACAGCTCAATCTCATCCAATTCTCAAGCTGTTATTCCCGTCGATCAATCTCAATCTCTAACCATACCCAACTCCCAATCTCGCAAACCCAATCCATCCAAAAACATCCCGCCACCAAGACCCACCGTCGAAGAGATCACCAACGCCGAAACCATTTCCGATCAATCCAGTTTTCTGCCCCGTACCATTTTAGGTACCTTCAAACGAGTCCAAAAAGAACTCGATCCCAAAACTGAAGAAGAATTACTCAATCGATTTCGGATTTCAAAATTTAAAACCATTATTTCCCTGCGCTTTATTTTACTAGCTTTCCTAATTCCCCTGCTCACCCAACAAATTGCCAACAACTTCATTATCGGTCCCATTGTTGATAAATTCAAAGAACGCGAACAGGTTTCAGTTTTCCTCAATGAAGATATGGAGGCAGAAGCCTTCATGGAATTAGAGAAATTTGAAAGCAAGCTTAAATTTGAGATGCTCATTGGCGATCTTCCTGAACTCAGCCCAGAGGAAATAAAAAAAGAACTGCATCATAAGGCAGAAGAAATTAAGGAAGAGTTTAGAACCGCAAGCTCAGATGCAGTGAAAAACATCTTTTCTGATTTTTTTGCCTTTGTTGCTTTTGGCTGGGTTATTTATACCAGTAAGCGAGAAATTACCGTTCTTAAATCCTTCATGGATGACTTAGTTTACGGCTTAAGTGATAGTGCCAAAGCCTTCATTATTATCCTCTTTACGGATATGTTCGTTGGGTTCCACTCTCCCCATGGTTGGGAAGTCATTCTCGAAGGTTTATCCCGGCATTTCGGACTGCCCGAAAGTCGAGAATTTATCTTCCTCTTTATTGCCACCTTTCCCGTTATCCTAGATACCGTCTTTAAGTATTGGATTTTCCGTTACCTGAACCGTATTTCCCCGTCTTCCGTTGCCACCTATAAAGAAATGAATGAATAATGGGCGCTCAGTAATCTCCCTGTCTCCCTATCCCCCCATTTCCCAAGGGTTCCACATCATGAAAATGAGTATAATCAATACAGCGTGTCCCTTTTTTATCGATTGAAACCACATTCACAAACGCCACATTACATCGGATATCCTCTGGATGATACCAATAACGGGAATGGATAGTTTGGGAGACGGTTTCATCTAATCCAGTGAGGGAAATAATCACTTCAGGTTGCCACTGCTGAATCTTCTCTGAAGTAAACCCATGATGGTAAAATGGGCTGTGTTCATCAATCGGATGCATAATCATCCAACTGAGTACCAAGAAAGGATTTTCCGATCTGACTAAATTAATATCTACAATTCGCTGTAAGCTATGACCTTCTGGAGTTATTTCTTGGGGTAATAAAACACTCACCCTAACTTGTGCTTTTACAATCCAATTGTTTCGTTGATTCGCCATCCGAAACATCAAAGTGGGGACTCCATTATAAGGGGTAATCACTGCCACTTCACTAAACAAAACCCGTGCGGTTGGCTTAGAAAATCGGGCAAATAATAATCCCGTGGCTACCGCAAATCCTAATAAACCAAATAGGGCTTCAACAGTAACGATAATATGAGTATAGAACGTCGTTGGATAAAACGCACCGTAACCAATGGTTGTCAAAGTTTGGATACTAAAAAAAAAGGCATCAGCAAAGGAACCCGGTTGCGCATTAGCAATGCCATTTCCTCCGACCAAATAGGCGAAGGCAAATAGGACATTGGCGATTAAATATAAAATGAGAATTAACCAAAAAAACTGCACCCACTCCATGGATAGCAACCCATGATATAAATCACTCCAATGGGGATAATGTTCTATCAGTTGAATAAAGTTTATTTTGCCTGAGTTTTTCCTTAACTGCTTTAAGAGCCGTTTTTTCTGGGGTTTATTGATCATAGGGTGAGCCAGATGGTAGAGTGTATAGAATCTATTATAAAAGTAAAAACAGCACTTTCATGGACTTTCCTTGGCAAGAACAAACCGTTATCGATCAAACTCAACTGATTCTTAACAGTTATCAGCACTGGCTCGGTTCTCCCTTGTTGAATATGGATCAAGCACCGATAGACCTGGCACAACAGTTATTTGAAGCACCCTTTGTTGTTCTTTCTCATGGTACAGAAGCCGATCCAATTTTCAATTATGGTAACCGTCAAAGTTTAAAGTTATGGGAATTAAGCTGGAATGAGTTAATACAAACACCTTCTCGCTATACAGCGGAATCTATAGCTCAAGAGGAGCGAAGTCGCATCCTCACTGAAACGGCTACCAAAGGATATGTAACGGGTTATTCTGGAGTGCGAATATCAAGTACAGGGAAGCGCTTTTTGATTAAAAATGGAGTGATTTGGAATCTTCTCGATCAAAAACAGAACTATCAAGGACAAGCAGCTATGTTTTCTGACTATCATTTTCTGTAGGAGATAGAGAGCTGTTTTTGCTGTTACGAGAGTTATAGTTGATTTAATTAAGAATGGGACACAGTTGTAGGCGTAAACCTAGGGTTCGTGCAACGAGGGGCAACCTTGTAAAGTTTTGTAAATTTTACCCGTTTTTTGTCCCTAATCTATAAGTAATACAAATAGTAACTTTGCCTTCTTCGTCTCCTTTTAGGCAAAGTATGCTAGAAGTATGTACCCCAGCATGAGGACTTGATCCATGCTACACAGTCCTGCCCAACTTCCATTTTCGGCAAAGTTCGTTTCGGACAATAACCCCCCACCGAAAAAACCATCCAATAGAGTGAGAGAATATCTGCGCTTGGATGAAGTACTCGCCATTCAACAAGCCGCCAAAAAAGTAGGCCGTCATGGTGTAAGAGATTCTGCAATTATTTTACTCATGTTTCGCCATGGACTAAGAACTGCTGAATTGGTGGCTTTGAAATGGTTGCAGATAGATTTAGTCGGAGGCTATATAGAAGTCAGAAGAGCCAAACATGGTCATGATAGCATTCATCCCCTGCGTTCTCCTGAACTCAGAGCCTTGCGTCAAATCCAAAGAGATTATCGAGATACCCAATATGTTTTTGTTTCCGAACGAAAAGCACCCCTATCAACCCGTTCAATTCGCCACATCGTAGCCAGAGCTGGAGAAAACGCTCTGCTCCCATTCAAGGTTCATCCCCATCAACTGCGCCATGCTTGCGGTTATTATTTAGCAGCTCAAGGACATGATACCAGAGCCATTCAAGATTATTTAGGGCACAAGAATATTCACCATACAGTTCGCTATACGCAGATGTCCCCCCAAAGGTTTGAAAGTTTCTTTACTGATTAAGCAACATAGGATTGTGTTAGCCAAGCAATTCTATAGTTCATATCCAACTTGAACGTACCATAAGGATTGACATGAGCAAAAAGCAAAGGTGTAATGGCCCTTTTATCAGTGACACTCAACTTTTTGTCCCAATGGTTCTGAGCTAAGACACTCTGAATCATCAAAGTGTTTACATACACCAAACAGATTTGCAATAAATGCAAAGATAACACCGATAACTCCTGAGTCTCCAAGCGATTTGAGGCAAACTCACCACCTTTGCCATAGAAAATGAAATCGTTAACTCCATTCCATCGCTCGACTACATTCAAACCCTCATTAACTTCCCGTCGTACAGCCTCATTATCGAGATATTGACACAGAAAGATCGTCTTAATCGCTCTTCCCAATTCCATCAATGCCTGATAAGTAGGATGCTTGAAAGGATTTTTGCTAAAACGTTTAAGTATGGCTTCTGTTTCTGCCGTTCCCAACCTCAACGCCGTAGCATACTTGACCATCTGATCGTATTGAGTCCGAATTAAATCCCAATTAATCGGACGAGTCAGAATAGGTTGTAGATTAGGGTAGGCATCACTTTGACCAGTAAAAGGGCGATACAATTTCTGCGTTTTTATCCGCTTAAGCCTAGGCATTAACTGAAATCCAAGCAGGTGAGTAAAAGCAAAAGCTACCTCACTTTGACCATGACTATCCACATAGTTTTTCTCAACCTCCATGCTGGTGCAGTGACGTAAAACCCCTTCAATCATAGCGGCAACTTCACTACTTGAACAGGTTTTGAGTTGAGAATAGATACAGGTAGATTTCTTCTCAACGTGCCAGTAAATCATGACTCCCCGACCACCATAACGCAGATGATATTGGGTCATTAGATTCTGTTCCCATGCACCAAAATGCTTACTGTCACTAGCACAGGTAGTAGTTCCTTCTCCCCAGAATATCAGGCGAGCGAATCTCAAAGATAGCATTGATTACCTCTGCGATCGCACTGCGGAGTTGTTCTTTATGAATGTAGCGACGGCGCACATAGAGTAAATCTTGATAATTTTCCCCGTTTATCCCTGTATTAATTCTCTTCAAACCCGTGTTCGGTCCCAGACCGTAGAGACAGAGCAGCAATCTCTTTTGTAGAGTTTCTTTTTCGATAATCTCCCTAGTCCCCAGACTTTTGAAGTTACGGGTAAAACTCACTCTTAAATCGGTCTCTTTGAGAATGTCTAATAAACTGGTTTGATGCCACCGATGATTGATTTCGCCCTTGAGTTGTTTAAGATTGACGGGTTCTGGAGCCGGTTCAAAAGGGCGAAGTCTAATTAAGCCTTGACTTTTACCAATAATAGTGACATCGTTGTTTTTGGGCCTCCCTTTATCTAAGTTCTCTAACCCTGATGTCATCTTTTGTTGTAAGTCACTAATAAAAGTTTCTACATCTTCGGGAAGAGTTAAAGCTTGGTAGTAAAGTTGCCGGTTATGGTCAAAATCTGTGGGTAAATCTTCATCAGGATTACAATAGTGATTAGCTCCTACTACCCAGATTTCTTTACAGCACAATCTTTCCCGGAGAGCTTGTAAAACACTGATTTCGTAATTGATGCGGTTGATACGTTCTTTGCCGTCAGGGTCTTTTTCCAGGAGAATGTCTTTCCAACCACTTTTGAGGACTCCATCAATGGGTATCTCTTCCTCTGGAGCATAATATCTAGCTTGGCTTTGGGCGTATTTTTTGAGTAATTCTAATGCTTCAATGACGGGACGATGGATGTCATTATTGGAGCGGAATTCCAACATCTCCAATAGTTGGGGAATCATCCGACGATAGTGATTGGCGAAAGAGGCACGCATCACAATATAAACTCTTTGACGATAGGCAATGCCCGTAGATTTATACTCTTTGACTAAATCTCTGAGAGTTTGTTGGCTGACTACGGGGTAGATAACGTTTTCAATAACTCCTGATGGTTGAGCTACAGCGACTTCAGCAATGCGGAATAACAAATTGGGTTTTCCTGTAACCTGCTTGAAGTCATCCACCAATTCCTTATTGATTCGTCTCTCAGCTCTAGTGCCAATGCGTTGAATTATTTGAATCAGTAACTCAATTAGATTATCGGTAATCTCTTGGCTGCGTTGAATGCAGAAAGCTGCCATGAGAGTGTAGCGAATAGCCGCCGGATGTTGCCGTATATCGTAGGGAGATTCTATTGCTGCCCGTTGACGGTAGGTTTGAATTAGTTTTGATGAGCATCCCTTAAATAAATCGGGAGGTAATCCAACAGTATGAATACGTTTTAGCTTGGCTATTTCGATTAAGAATCTCCCTAAAACCACTGGAGCTGGATCGGTTTTAATAAAGGCAAAATCTGAAACTTTGAATTTTAGATAAAGGACTTTTTCTGCTTCCATATTTTTGCTATTATTGGGTTCTTCTGTGTCAACAAGTTTATCAATTTCGGCGATATTTGTGGGAGTCAGATGGTCGAATACTTGTTGACACCATGAGGTTTCGTATTGGTGAATGCTAGAGCGAATTAAGCGTTAAACTTGTCCGGCTGTTGGAGGTTCTATTTGCAATTCTCGAAACCTTTGATAAACCCTTGGTTTGATGGGTTCAATCCGTTGTTCGTTGGGTAATATTTCTTTGATTAACCAGTCGCTTATTTGTGCCGAATCTTGGACTGTGGCGACTCTAAAATTAAATAAACGGCGAATTTCCACCCGATAAACTTTGGCTGAACGTCCTTGCCAATCGAAAGAAGAGTATGCAGTTTCTGGTATCTTAATTTGATTGGCAATGTAGGAGATAATGACTTGAGGGATGGATGATTGTTGTTCCGGAAAACGGGCAAAAAATTGAAAATGCTTTAGCAGTAGTGCAAAACCAATCTGGTTACCTCCCACTTTGTTCCTGACTAGTTCTAGTTCTTGCGGAACAAGTGTCCAATTTTCAATTAATTCATCATGCTCCCAATCAGCTTTGACCATTCATTCTCTTCTCCATAGTTTTCTGGTTCTGAGATGGAGTATACGTGAGAAGGTGATGTACTGGTCAGAAATTTAGCAAAAACTCATATTTGGCGGTATTTGTCAAACACCATCAAATAAATAGATTGTTAAAACTTATCAATTGTGCCAAATCTTGTCAGGAATATTAGAGAAGTGTTTAGAGGCTAGAAGCTATACATAACAATAGTTTCAGCGACAGGCTGCACCTGGTCGCACGAACCCTAGGTTTTCGCCTTGTAGGGACGAATGGCCGTTCGCCCCTACAGATACCGTTGTTGTAGATAGCTCTTGGTGTATCAACCTCTCCAACGATCAGATAACAATTTGGCTAGAAGCAGCAGCAATATCTCCACCAATCAGAATCGAATCATTACTACTCAAGAGAACATTGAGATTTCCTCCGATAGTTTGCACCGAAGAAATAGCACCTCCAGCACCTAAATATTGATTGAAATCTAATATATCGCCCGCCGTAAAATTAGCAATAACATCAATATCTGCTGTTGAATCTTGCAGTAAGTCTGCACCAAAGGCAAAAATATCCACTCCATTGCCAGAAATTAAGGTATCCGAACCCGTTCCCCCAATCAAGAGATTAGTACCGCCACCTCCATTGAGAGAATCATTGCCAGCTCCAGCAATAAAGCTATCATTAGAAGCGCCACCGAGCAGAGTATCCCCACCCTCGCCGCCAACGACCGAACCAAACAATCCTCCTTGAGTCCCCTCATAAAAGTCACTGCCAGCACTGAGCAAGAAATCACCATTAATTAAACCTGTATTGATGGCTGCAACGACTCCTTCTGCATTCTGCGTATCAATGGCTAGAGTTCCTGTAGCGCTGCTCCCCCCTTGAATCACACCCGTATTAATAATCAGACCATTTAACTGAGTTTGGTCTTCAATCAAAATAGTCGCCCCTTGTTCGGAAGTCAGTTGACCGGAATTACCAATACTGCCATTAAACACAGAAACCGGAACTCCCGTCTGATTGCCCCAATAGAGGCGAATGGCTGAAGATTGACTATTGGTGGTGGAGCTAACCGCACCGGCTCCAGAAATCGTTCCCGCATTGACGATCGCACCATTAACACTAGCACCGAGTTCCAACGAGATCGCATCTCCTTGAGTCCCAGAGGTGAGGTCGATGACCCCAGAAGCCTGATTATCAATAACAATAACTCCTGCGGTTTGGTCGCCGTAAATGACCCCATCCGATGGCGTTTGAAAGGTGCGGATTTGCCCGGCATTTTGCACGGAAACTCCTCCGCCTCCGATATTAATCGCCCGTCCATTGCCCAGAATTTGACCGCCACTCTCATTAACGACGCTGCCGCCAGAGCTACCTCCATTAGCAAAATTAATGCCCCGGAAACCGCCGTAAATTGTGCCACTATTGCGAATTTCACCATTGAGAATGGTTTGATTTTCCACTAACACGGCGCTTCCTTGTTCGGCAAACAACGTACCTGAATTGGTAATATTACCGTTGAAAATTGAAGCGGGAGAACCGGACTCGTTGCCCCAATAGAGGCGAATGGCGGAAGATTCGCTATTGCTCGTCGAGCTACTCGAACCGCGACCGAAGATCGTACCGGCATTAGTAATACTACCTCTAACACTCGCACCGAGTTGCAGGGAAATAGCATCGCCTTGGTTGCCGCTACCGGTGTCGATTAACCCACTCGCCGTATTGTTAATGGAAAATCCTTGGGCAGTTTGGTCGGCATAAATTGTGCCATTGCGAGGATTGGCTGTAGTGACAATTTGTCCGGAGTTAATGATTTGATTGGAAAGTCCGCCTAAGTTGACGGCACGACTGGCACTGGTAATGATGCCACTATTGGTTAACGTCCCTTGAGACTGCCCGCCATTGAGAAAATTAACGCCGTTAAAGCTGCCATCAACTAGTCCATTGGCTTGTACATCAATGCTGGCATTTTGGGCCGTCACATCAATTACAACGGCTGTACCTTCGACATCTAGCTGTCCGCCCGCATTAACGATAGCAGATTCATTAGACCCTAGGGCAATCGGTTGGGTTTGCAAACCATTTACAACTTCAAGATTATCGCCATCTTGCAGTTGACCTCGAATGGCACCCCCTGGAGATCCGGTGGTATGGACATTCCAGTAGAGAGGGATATCCGCCCCATTTTGCGCTCCCTGAATGCTGCTGACAAACTGGCTTAGAGGAGTAGCAGCAGCATCAGTCTCTTCCCAAATTCCGCGTAAGGTTACCGAACCATCTGCGTTCTGAGTAATTTGCAAATCGTCACTATCTTGACCGTTGTTGGCAGCAGTAATCAGATCGACTATACCGAAGACGATCCGACCATTTTGCCCGCGAGGAGCATTATGGATGTGGATGCGGGTGACATCATCATTGGGATCGGCGGTTTGCGGCGTACCGTTGAGGATTTGACCAAAATCCAAGCCGAAGACGTTGAGTTCGTAACTGAGTGCATCGCCAAATTCATTGAGGATGAGTTGTGAAGTACCGGTGGCATTAGAAGTAGTGGGGGGAACTTCTTGAGCGCCGGTGAGTACGGAAGAGAGGCGCGCGGAGGGATTGGAGGTGACTCGGATGCGCGCTATTTGATAGTTGGCAGCGGTATAGTCAGCGTTGGTGAACCGAGCATCGTCGAGAATGCCGCCGCTTCCGGGAGCATTGAAGCCGGTAGCGAGTTGAATGGTTCCGTTTTGAGCGACTCCGGTGTTGGGAGCGCTCTGCCCGAAGAAGGCGGTGTTGGCTGGAATTTCGTCGTTGACTTCGGTGCCGGCATCTAGGGCTTGGGAACCGGAAATGAGGATATCAGCGCCGACGAAGTTACCGTTGGCATCAAAAATTTCGTTAACGAGGGGATTGCCGTTGGCAACGAAGGTGTCGTTACTGGGCAAGATCATAGAAGCGTAGTTAAAGTAGCGACCTTGAGAGGCATCAACGTTAAAGGTTTGGCGGACGGTGGCTCCGGGGGCGATGGGAGCGCTGCCAATGGTGGCATCGAGGTTGCCGAAGCCACTGTTGGTGAATTCTTGACTGATGAGGTTGTTATTCCCATCTTCTGCCAATTGTTCTAGTCCGGGTGAGGCGGGCGCTCCGCGATCGTAAGTATCAAAACCACCATTATGGAAGCCAACCCAGAAGGGGGTGAGGCTGGTTCCTAGATTAGGGGCAGCATTGTCGATGGTTACGGTAACTTGATTGAGAGCCATAGTTTTTTCTCCACATTAGGGTGTATGAAATTTACAGAATCTAGGTCGCAATACAATTGTACGGAATCATTATTCTTTAAGTTCGCGATCGCGGACGATCATTCTTAGAAATTGGTTAGACTTTCCAAGAGTGACAGAAAAATTAAACAAGATCGTTATCGTTGATGAATATTCGAGTTGCTCAAGAATCTGATGTGCCAGAACTGGCAGATCTTTACTATCAAACGGTTCAGACCCATGGACTCCAGTATTATACCTTAGAGCAGACCCAAGCCTGGGCTGCTTTTGGGTTAAGCGAACGCTTTTTCCGTCAGTTTATTGTTGATGTTACCACGTTTGTGGTAGTGAATGAGACGGGTGTTTTAGGCTTTGCGGGTATAGGAAATAATGGGCATATTACTTCAGTCTATGTGCGCCATGATTGTTTGCATCAAGGGATTGGTAGTTCTTTGATGAGGGTCGTTTTAGACTATGGAAAAAGTCAGGAAATGAAACGATTTTATGCTGAGGTAAGTCTGTTTAGTGTGGGTTTATTTAAGAAGTTTGGTTTTCAAGTTTATGATACGGAAATTGTTGAGCGCAAAGGGGTGAAGTTTGAGCGCGATTTGGTTGAGTTGAAGTGCGAAGATTAAGAAAAGTAGGGGCGATTTTTTACCCCTACTTTTTAGCGATTCATGGAATTGTTTAATTAATGATGATGGTGATGATGATCGCGATCGCGATGATGATGATGATGGTGGTGATGATGCTCAACAGTGAGTTGAGTATTCACCGATAAAGCTTCTTCTGAGAGCAGATCTTCAATGTGGGGATCTGCCCAATGTGCAGCCATATGTAGGAATTCTGGATGATCGTTAGCGCACTCCATTTGAATATAGGTAATGTTGGAGTATTGGCGCTGTAAGGCTTCGATAATATGCTCAACATCGAGTAGGGTTTCGTGGTTTTCGGTGACGAAACCAATAGGCATAAATACGATCGCCTTTGCACCAAGCTGAATCAGGTTTTCTGCTGCCAGTTTAGCGTCAGGTTGAGTCCATTCAATCAGGGGGGTATCGTGGTTGAGCCAACCCACGGAAATCAATGGATATTTGTAAATCAGTTTTTCCCGCACTAATTCATAGAGGGTTTGGCTTTCGGTGATACCGGAGGTGAAGCCTTTGGCTTTGTGGGGACAGCCATGATTCATTAAAACAATACCAATTTGGGAGGGTAAAATGCGATCGCGCAATTTCTGGGCGATTTTCTCCTCTACTACTTGAGCCATGAGGTTGATATAGTCTGGCTCGTTATAAAATGAGGGAATATAGCGCTCTCCCGTCACCCAATGCTCGCTACCTTCTTCTTTCGCCAGAGCTTGATTCACTTGTTCAACAGCGATACCACTGGTGAAAATGGAATCAACAACAAGCAGGGGATAAATGAGCAGTTTATCAAACCCTTCTGCCTTAATTTGCTCTAGTACTTGCTCAGGAAGGTAGGGAGCGCAAAAGTTAAAGGCTTTAAAGACTTTAATGCGATCGCCCCATTTTTGCTGTAAATGTTCCTCAATTCCGGCTCGCTGACGCTCAAAAATGGCATTGTGGGGGGAAATGAAATTACCATGCTGATGACTCCATTCATGGAAATCAAAGATCGCGAGGAGTTTGGCTAACGGGGGATAGATCCAAGTCGGAACCGGTGCAAACTTAGCGGTGAGCAGATTTAGGGCTTGTTCGTTATAGTTGGCAAAGTCGGCATAACTTTCCACTTCACCATAGCCCATTAACAGAACGGCAACGCGAGGGGGCTGGCGATCGCCAACTGGGGCTTGTTCTGAGTATTTTTCTGGAGTTGCAACCACGGCTGTTTCCTCAGTGGGTTTAAGATCACATTTTTCTAGGGTAGCATCCCCCTGGGGGGGATAGGTACTCTAGCAATAAGCACTCTAGCAATAG